>CAIRTM010000024.1 GCA_903881505.1 uncultured delta proteobacterium
CCTTAAATCCGACGGCTCGCTGAACGATACCACCCTTAAATCCGACGGCTCGCTGAACGATACCACGCTTAAGCCCGACCGCTCTCTTAACGATACTTCGCTTCCCTCTGACGCTTCCCTCAAAGAGGATTCGGTTGAGTCCGATGACTCCGTGAATGACGACTCACTCGAAAACGAATAAGCCGCCGCAGCAGTTTGGTACGCCATGCCAGCGCACGCACTGCAGATAACGCCTCCCGAACGATTCCCGCTGATAGACGCGTTCAGGGTGGTTGCGTCGCAGCTGATCATGCTGAGCCACCTGGTGACCTACGGCCCGCTGCCGGTTGCGGCCCGTGAAATCATACCGGGCACAGTTGACTGGATTTACAGCTATGCCCGCATTGCCGTGCAGGCCTTCCTGGTCATCAGCGGCTTTCTTGCGGCGCGCAGTTTGGCGGCCGGCGATATGCGGGATTCCCCCCTGCGGCTGATCGGGCGGCGCTACCTGCGGCTTGTGATGCCGTATGCCGCCGCCATTGTTCTGGCAATCATATCGGCGGAGGCAGCCGCTCTCTGGATGACGGATGAATCCATCCCGCCCCGCCCGGAACCTCTGCATGTGCTTGCCCATCTGCTGCTGCTGCATGACCTGCATGGTCTTGAAGCGCTGTCTGCGGGGATCTGGTACATAGCGATCGACTTTCAGCTGTTCACACTCATGACCCTGCTGGTGTGGTGCGGCCGGCTCTGGAGGCCAGCCCTGGCGCTTTTGCCGGGCGTATGGGTCGCATCGCTGTTCTGGTTCAACCGCAATCCGGGCTGGGATGCATGCGCGCTGTATTTTTTCGGCTCCTACGGGCTCGGCGCAGCAGCATGGTGGGCATCGCAGCGCAGGAATGCCCCTTCCTGGATTGCCACGGCTACCGTTATCGTCCTGTGTGCGCTCATGGTGGATTTCCGGCTGCGCATCGCGGTCGCGCTGGCCGTGGCAGTGGCCCTGGGAATAAGCCGCCGCAGCGGATTTGCTGGACGATGCCTGAATGGCCTGCCCTTGGGCATCCTCAGCAAAACAGCATACGCTGTTTTCCTCGTGCACTTTCCCGTGTGCCTGCTGGTCAATGCCCTGTTTGTGCGTTTGGGCTGGGTGAATCCGGCTGGCGCTGTTTTAGGCTTGCTTGCGGCCTGGGCGCTCAGCATGACGGCGGCGGACCAGTTTTATCGCTGGATAGAAGCTCCTGCGGGAAAGTGGCGTATTTCAGCGCTGTCATGCCGCGCCTGAAAGTATATTTTTTGCACCTCCCTGGTGTTGCCGTCGTGTGGTGTCCAACCTCCCTTGACCATTTTTCATTGCGATTTCCGTAAGGTCGCCCCGCAGCCCGGTACCTGGCTATGCATCAGCGGGGCCGAAAAATTTTGATGCGAAGCCGGAAACACCCTTGACCTGAACAATGTACCGATTATTTTTTTAAAAAAGACGCAAACAAACGTTGCTTTAGGGATTGTTGTTCCTTGTAAAAAGGAGGAATAGCCATGCCGAGAGATTATTATGTCGTACTGGGATTAAGCAGGGGCGCAGATCTGAGCAAAATAAAAAAAGCCTATAGAAACGCGGTAAAGAAACATCATCCGGATGCTGCTTCAGGAGAGGGCTCAACAGAAAAGTTCCTCGAAGCAAAAGACGCCTATGAGACGCTGTCCAATGAGAAGGCCCGGCGCGATTATGACCGGGACCTTGAGCGCCGGCAGTCGCATATACGGATATCCGGGGCCCCGGATCTTCTCCGGCAGCGGTCTTCGGTCTATGATCAAATGGACGCATGCAGTTCAGCCGCTGACGAGTTTCTGGGAGGGCTTTTGCCGGGTTTCTTCCCTGATTTTTTTGAAAAGGGACGGGGAAAGGGCAAGGAGCTTTTTCTCGAAATGGTGTTGACCCCTCATGAGGCCGAAGAAGGAGGGCTGTTCCCCTTGACAGTACCGGTTATTGCAGCCTGCCCGCAATGCCGCAAGGCGGGAATCTGGCAGGGTTTTTTCTGCCCGGCCTGCCTGGGAAAAGGCCGGGTACGAATCCGGCGGCAGTTCTCTTTAAGCGTTCCACCGCATGTCGAACACGGCACGCAGATCCGATTGTCCCTGGAGGACATCGGCCTTCGGGATGTTTGCCTGCACGTGCGTGTTGTCGTTGAGCACTCCGGCGAAGAGCCCTGGTAAATAATGTCGGGATTGGTAAGCCGTTACTCTCACGCGGCAAAGGGCCGGCCCGGTTTGGACGGGTTATGACATGTGTTCCACTGCGTGCGCCGTCCCGGCGAATCCGGTAATGTTAAACAAAACCATTTTCTGCGGGGCTTTAACACCGGGGCTCTTTATTATTTGATCGCGAGAGTAAAGCTGGTCACCGGGGAATTGACCATTTCGATAATGTCCCGGTCGCACACATGCACGAGTGAGAAGTGACGTTCAAGCCGTTTTCTCGCCTCCTCGAACACCAGGAACTGTGCCCCGATCCGTTCATAGATCCTGTCGAACGAGGCCATCTCGCCGGTAATGTTCAGGTCATCCACAAGGATCAGGATATCGGCGATCCCGGCGATCGCGTCAATGGCGCCATAGCCCGCGTAGGGCATGCAGAAGCGCTCGAATACCAGCACCGGCTTTTTGATGCCCCGGTTGAAGTACTCGTGCGCGCCCGTGCGCAGGTCCCATACAATATCCGCGATCGTCAGTTCAGGGTAGTCTCCGCGCAGGCGCTCCGCGGTCTGCCTGATCATGGGCGACTGGTCCGAGATGATAAACGGAACGCCGGTTTTTATGTTTTTCGTCATGGCCCTGCAGATAGCCGCGCTTACGGTTCCGGAACCAGCGCCCACTTCAACCAGCGTGCCGATATCGGCGCTTGTGATGATTCCGGTGACAATGTCCACGATGGTCTCGGCGAACAGGGTGTACACCGCTCCCTGCGAAACCTCATGAAAAACAGCCAGCACATCCGGGTCCGACCAGTCCCAGGAGGACGCCTCCGACTTTTCCATGATCAGGCGCATCATCCTGATCAGCGGCCTGAATGCCGGGATATATTCTTCCTCATTAACAGGCTTCCTTTGAAGCAGCAGGCCTGCCGCGTCTTCAAGCGGCTGCCAGTCCGAGAAGTCATGCGACATCTTATGGTTATAGCGTTTGATCGCCGCCGCGATTCCGGCAAGGACGGCCTGTTTGTCTATCATGCTTTTCCTCCGGGATTGTGCATAACGAGCCAGGGTGCCACGGCATTTTTCTAAACACCGTGCAGCCTGAACAGCACCGCCTGTTCGCCCTTAACCTGCCAAAATGCCGAGAATGGATCAGGTATCGTATGCAAACCCGTTCATGGTTCGACGAGTTCACTGCGATCGAGAAGGGCTGCAGTAAAAGGAAAATGCTGTAATCCGCAGCTGTGTCTTATTATACGGACTGCACCCTGTTTAGTCCAGCCTAACAGACAAGAGCCGCCGGCCGGCCGCTCGATGCATGAGCTCCCGACTGTTTGATATTTTCAGTGACATCAGGGCCGCGCAGCGTTAGAATGCCTCGACAGGCACACACATTGTACGGGGAGGCGTCCATGGCGATCAGGGAAATCAAGGCGAAAGAACTCAATACCCGCGAATTCATCTGCTGTCAGGCAGAGGCGATAGCGCGGCAGGTGGGCGACGGCTATGCCATCAATGCGCTTTCAGGCGGCGTTGATTCATCGGCGGTCACCATGCTGGGGCATATCGCGCTGGGCGACAGGCTCAAGACCTGCTTTATCGACAACGGCATCATGCGCAAGGGCGAGCCCGAAGAAATCGTGCGCATATTCAAAAAACTGGGGGTGCGGGTTGAGGTCATCAGCGCGCAGAGCAAATTCTTCTCGGCCCTTAAGGGCATTGCAGATCCTGAAAAGAAACGCGAGGCCATCACCCGGACGTTTTACAAAGACGTTTTCGGCACACTGGTCAAAAAAAGCGGGGCCCGCCATTTGCTGCAGGGCACCATTTTGACCGATGTCGACGAGACGGTTGCGGGAATCAAGCGCCAGCACAATGTGTTCGAGCAGCTGGGCATTGATCCGCGGAAAGCCTTCGGCTACCAGATCCTTGAGCCGCTGGTGCGGCTGCGCAAAGACGGCGTGCGCAAGCTTTCAAAAGCCCTGGGCCTGCCTGAATCCATCTATAACCGGCCGCCGTTTCCGGGGCCGGCCCTTGCCGCCCGCGTGATCGGCGAGGTGACCCGGGCAAAAATCGCCGTTGTGCGCGAGGCCACGGCCGTGCTTGAGAGTGAGCTGAAAAAGACCAGGGCCTTCCAGTACATGGCGATCCTGCACCAGGACCGGGTGACCGGCATGCGCGACAACAGGCGCGATTTCGGACTGCAGATAGAGGTGCGCTGCTGGGACAGCGTTGACGCGCGCAACGCCCGGCCCACGCGGCTGCCGTATCCCGTGCTTGAAAGGATTGCCCGGCGCATGACAGGGGAAGTGCCCGGCGTGGTAAGCGTAACGTATCACATAGCCACGAAGCCGCCCTCGACCATGGAGGTGGTGTAGCAAGCCCTTGACAGCCTGTAGCGGCGCATTCCCGAAAAAGAGAGGCGGTGCATGGCAGGCGCAGGCACCTGCCCCTACAGTTGTACCCTAGGACTTTGAACTTATTCGTGTGCTGTTTTATACGGGCCGTCAGGCAGGCCCCGCGTTTGCGAGTGCAGTGCCGAGAAATTGGCCTGCCTGGCAAGGTCCGGTGTGGGGTCTGTGATGGTGGAGGACAGCACCTGGGTAATGAGCGCATTGACAAGCATGCCGGCAAGTCCGCCGCCGCCGTCGCCGGAAGACGCCTGAGCAACGGCGGTTGCATCCCATAAAAGATCACCGGTTTTTACGTCAACCAGCTTGAGGGCCGCCCGAACTTTTGTCACCGACTGTATGACCTGGTATTTCTGCCCCCATTCTTCGATGGTGATATACAGCACCGCGTCGGCCCCGATGTGCTCGCCGATTTTATCCAGCGGGACGGCGTTCATCTCCTCGGGCGCCGGCAGGCCGTTCTGCTTGAAAAAATAGTCGATCACGTAAACCGGGAAAACATAATAGCCCTTTTCCGCAAGCGGGCGCGTGATCGTGGACAGGAAAATGTAGGGCGCATTGACCGCGACCGAGTTGTTGTTCGGCGGGATGACGACGATAGAGCGCGGCCTGCTTCTTTCAAAGGCCGTGTAGTCATAGGGCGGCGTTGTTGCTGCGCAGCCTGCGGTCATCACAACACTGCACGCAAGCACGGCACGCCGCAGCCTGGTTGAGGCGCTCATAGCTTCTTCTCCTCATTCTGTCCGGCGCGTTTCAGCATTCCCTCGATCAGGGTGCGCGACTCGGGATACAGGTCCTGCTCCTGTTTGAATGCCGCTTTTGACTGCGAATCCTTGCCCTCCAGGGCGTACAAAAAGCCCAGATGGGCGTAGATGCCGGGCGGAACTTTCTTGCCCGCGGCCGCGGCTTTTTGAATATCAGCGGTCAGCTTCTCGATTTGTGTCCCCGTGTCCGCGGCGCCCGGCTTCATATAGGCATCCTGCAGCAGGTGTTCATATTCGCCCCAATAGTATATGTCTTTATTGGTTGCGCATCCGGCCGACAGAACAAAGCTTACTGCCGCAAGGGCAGCCCACGCGGTTTTCATCATGTCAGGCGTTCCCGTGTCTTACTGCTGGATTTTCCAGGTGCCGTTTTCGATATCGCGCACCATGTTATTGACCGATTCCGTAATGGCAAAGTTCAATACTTTCCCGTTCAGGGTTGCGTCATAGCCCGCGGTGCCGCCGGTGCCGAGCACTTCCCGGTTGCTCAGGGCATACTCGCCGGCGCCCTGGGTGGAGTACACGATCTGCGATGTCAGCACATCAACGATATTGAGCGACACTTTGGCGTAGGCCACCTGTGTCTTGCCCGCGCCCAGGATGCCGAACAGCTGCTGGTCGCCGCTTACTTTCCGGCCGAACTCGGTAACATCGCCGGTTACCGTGTAGCGCGCGCCCTGAATGCTCTGTTTGGCTCCCATGAATTTTGCTTCCTGCTCGTTTTGCTGCAGGTTTTCACGGTCCACGACGTTAAAGCGGTTGGTCTGCTGCAGATGGGTTTTCAATATGGTTTTGGCCTGGCTGCCGAGCATGTCGGTGCCTGAAGAAAACAGCCCCTGCATGTACGTGGAGCGGTTCTGGAAGTTGCCGACCACCAGGGTCGTTTTCGGGCCGTTGTAGGCGGTGCCGTAGGTTGCCACTTTTTCCGGGACCACAACCCTGTGAGACTCCGTCGCGCAGCCTGCAAACATTACGAGCGCGAGCAGCGCAGCTGCCAGGCTTAACCAGTTGAATGAATTATTCTTCAAGCCGCTCATAGTATCCTCCTTATGGGGAATTTATATTTTACTCAATTCCAGGCCGATGGACCTGTATACCATGTCAGACAGCCATCGTGCAATGACTAAACCGTCCAGCTGCGAAAGCCCGTCCTGACCATAACGCTCAGGTCTGCTGCCGCGCGCGGGCGTGTCAGCTGGAAGCGCTTGCCAGTCCGCGTTGTGCCTCTGAGCAATACCTCACCTGGTGACGCTTTGTTTCTTACTTTCCAGCCTGCCGCGGGCCAAAGCTGTGCTGAATTTTGAGGTCGCGCACGCGTAGACAAATGCCGCTCAGGCGACCGGCCATCAACCCCAGGATCACGCACATGATTCCAGCTGCCCAGATCGCCATGCCCGCTACGTGCCCCGTGACAGCCTTGGCGAGGACTAAGAGCATGATAAGGGTAAAGTAGATGCGGTCAAAAGACAAGGTAATGCATTGGGATGCCAGATGAACCCGCATCGGCACCCATCTCCTCATCCAGAAGCCAATCGCCAGGCATGGCAGAAACGTCATCAAGGCCCATGACCAGTGAAACACTCCCGATGCCATGTCTCGGGAGAGGGCCAGGGTGAAGAGTGCACCGAACACAGCCAGAATGACAGTGCGTATCCAGATTTTGGCTCGGCTTTGTTGTATGGCGGGCGGCGTTTCCCGCACGTCAGCGATGGTCATGATCGCATCCTTTGGTTCTCAAGGCAGGGCTGCTCCTGATTGATTTGTAGTGGCCAGAGGGCAGAATGTCAAGATAGATTGTTTCTGCCTGACGTGAGGGAGTTAAGGGACGTTGCATATAGAGTATATTTTCTGTTGAGCTTTTTCAGCATTAATGCCTGAATACCCGGAGCATAGTTGCGTTTGTGTGTTTTTTAGCAACGGCCCCTATGCTCACGTACGTGTGAATGCCGCAATGTGCGGGTCCGCGGTTATACGAAGTTCCGTAACAGATGAGTGCTGTGTCACGCCGGCAGCGTGCTGTGCCGGACGGGACCTGCCCCTGCGAACCCCGGCTGGCGCGCACGAGAGACAGGGCTAATAGCCGACTCTTCTTGAATGCCAATATCTTTTGCCCCAATAATGATCGTTCAGTTTTGAAATTGTCACACCCTGTTTTTTTGAGACATGCAGGAAAGTCTCGTCGTCTATGTACATACCGACGTGGTTGAGCTTGGCGCCTGTTTTAAAGAACACCAGGTCGGCCGGACGAAGTTCACCGCGTTCTACTGCTTTTCCAACGTGAGCCTGAAGCTCAGTGGTGCGGGGCAGCTCTATACCCAGTTTTTCAAGATAGGTGACATATACCAGGCCTGAGCAGTCGATACCCTGTTTGCTGAGGCCTCCGAGCGCATAGCCTGTATCCTTCCACTGCCGGTACTGCAGATACAGCATTTCTTTTACCGCTTTGGAATCGGATAAATTTATTTTTCCCGGAGTCGTGCCAGGGCTCTCTTCGGGTGCGTGCTTGACACGCAGGAGGCTGCAGCCTCCTGCCATGAGCGTTAAAAAAACAAGGACGGCAAGCGGCGCTGTTTTGTTCATAAATCCTTTCCTTTAAAGCATGTTACAAGTTGAGATTGCTTCCCTTCGTTCGCAATGACTTAAAGCTGAACGGTTTCAGCTTTAAGTATACTGTCCGTTCATCCTTTCGACAAGCCCAGGGCGAACGTTTGGTGTTTTTGGTTTCAATTATTTAGAAAAAGCTTTTGCCTGCCCGCACGTATGTCTGTAACCATGCACCCTGAACACGGGCGTGCAGGCATCGGCGGTCAGTCCTGCGGCTGTTCTTCCGTCCTGTCGCGCAGGAACACCCACAGGGGCGTTGCCAGCAGTATCAGGATGAGCGACCACATGCCGGCCTGGGCTCCGGCGCCGAAAATGGTGCCAAGGGAGAAGGTGAACGCGACGATCGCAACCGGGGTATAGGGGCCGATGCGCAGCACCCGCGACAGGGGATGGCGCTTCATGTACAGGACCGCCTCGACAACCGAGCAGAACACGTAGGGTATCATGGCCGCGTCGGTTGAAAAATCGACGATCAGGCTATACACGGCAACGAGGGTTGCGGAGCCCGAGTTCTCGATCAGCACGAGCGCTGTCGCAAGGCATACCGAAATAAGAAGCCCTGCGGCGGGAACGCCGCGCGATGATACGCGGCCGAAAACCGCCGGCATCGCGCCGTCGCGTGCCGCGGCCATGGGCACCTGGGCAAGCATCAGGGTCCAGCCGTTGAGGGCTCCGGCCGACGAGATGATCGCGGCCAGGGAAATGGCTATGGCGGCCCATTCGCCCCATACGGCACGGGCGGCGTCGGCAAAGGGCGCAGCGGACTGCATGAGCGTTTCACGGGGGATGATGCCCATGACCGAGGCGGTGCCGAGAATGTAGATCAGGGCCGATACGACCGTGCCGATCACCGTGGCGCGCGGTATCGTCCGTTCGGGATCAATAACGCTGCCGGCGGGCACGGTCGCCGATTCAAGCCCCAGAAAGGCGAACATGGTAATAGGCGCGGTCGCTGCCAGCGCGCTGAAGAACGGCAGCCCGCTCGGGTTGACGGGCGCAAAGGTCCGCCAGTCGACCCACAGCAGTCCGAACACGCTGATCGAAATAAAGGGAATGAGCTTGGTGTAGGTGGCCGCCGCCATGAAGAGACCCGCCTCGCGCACGCCTCGGAGGTTCACCAGCGTGATGATCCAGATCGATGCCAGACCGATCATGAGCTGGAGGATATGCTGCCCCGCCAGTGCCGGGATAAGTTCGCAGAGGTAGCCGACCAGGGCAGCGGCAATGGCGGGAAGCGACGCCCAGATCGATATCCAGTAGCCCCAGGCGATAATGAAGCCGGCAAAGCGGCCGAAGGCCATGCGCGTGTATGCGTACGGCCCGCCGGTGGCCGGCGCGATGCGTGCCAGCCGCGCGAAAACCAGGCCCAGGCACACCGCGCCGACGGCCATGACTGCCCAGCCGATAAGCGCCGTTGAGCCATAGCGCGCCAATGCCGCCGGGGCGATAAAAAAGCCCGAGCCGATCATGTTGCCGATGACAAGCGCTGTGCAGGAGGCCAACCCCAGGCTGCGCGCGCCGGGAGAGTCTTTTGAAGAATCAGCTGTAGCGCCCTTCATGGTTCGATCCGTACTATTATTTGACCCTTCCGCCTACCTGCGGGCAAAGATCTTGAAAAGCTTCAGCGTCATGTCACCCGGCTCGCCGAAATAGCGGCGGTAGATATCGACGATCCTGTCTGAACGGTACAAACCGCTCAGGGTCGCATCCACTAACAGCCGCAGGTCTTCATCTGCCCGGGGCAGGGCAAAGGCAAGCGGTTCATACGTGAAATACCGGTCAAGTATCATCAGGTCCGCCCCGGCCCTGTCCGGTGACGCGTAATGCTCCAGGATGACCCGGTCGGCAAAGTAGGCATCGGCGTTGCCGTCGGAAACGAGCTTAACACCGTGTGTATTGTCGTCAACGGCTACGAGGGTGGCGACAACGCCGAGTGTTTTCGCCCTGCCCCGCAGCCATTCTTCAGTGTCGGTGCCGGCATGCACCGCGTAGGTATGCCGCGACAGGGCACGGTGCATGGTACCCCGCCAGAGGGGGCCCTCAAAAGCCGGCCCGCCCTGCAGAACACGGACCATCTCGTGCGGGGCATCCCTGCGCAGCAGTGCGCCGATACCGGTTGAATAGATGGGGATCGAGAACGACACGCGTTTCCGGCGTTCGAGCGTATCCGAGACAGCGCCGCAGAGCATGTCGATCCGGCCGTCGGAAACCATGGCAAGCCCCGATTCAAGGCTGACCGGTATAAAGCTCACCTTGAGGCCGCTCAGGCCGAGCTTTGCCTTCAGGGCGTCGGCGATAAGGCGGGCCAGATCGATGGCATACCCGGAGGGCTCCTTGTCGGCCCCTGCTGCAGAAAACGGCGCCTGGTCCGGAACATAGCCCAGCCGCAGGGTCCCCGTGCTGTGTATGTGTTCCAGTGTCTGCGCCTGAGCTGCCATGGGCAGCGCCGGCAGCATGATCATGATCAGAAGGCTTGCGTAACTCAGTGAAATCTTTTTCATGGAAAGGCTCCTTTCAGCCGGCCCGTTTCTCCGGGCGTCATGCACGGCGGTCATGCCGCCCTCGTTGAATCCCTGTCGTCGAACCGGTAGGCTATAAAGCCGTAGAGCAGGTAGCCGACCGCCATGACGATCATGGCGCCGAACACGGCATCTTCACCCGAGGCATACAGGGCGTAAAAGCAGTAGAGCATGGCGATAATAAGCACGGCCGCGTTGCGGCGATAGACGGATGCTTCAGCGTGCGCCTTGTACATGATGATCAGCAGGCCTGAAAGCGAGGTGACATAGGGTATGATGTTGGTCACCGCAGCCAGGCTGACCAGCTTGTTGAACTGTGCGGTGGCATCGGGTGACATGGTGGAAAAGGCCATCAGCGTCTGCAGGATGCCGTTCACGATCAGGCCGATAACAGGCGCTTCCAGCCCGCTGACCCTTGAGAAAAACGCGGGGAACATGCGGCCGTCGGCGGTATATTTGGCGGTCTGGGCAAGCGTGAACTGCCAGCCCAGCAGGGAACCGAGGCAGGCGATCACCGCCAGCGCCATGATGATCTTGCCGATGAACGGGTTGAACATCTGCGCGTACACATAGGCAAAGGGCGCGCTTGATGAGGCAAGGTCGGCGTTGGGCACGATGCCCTGGATCACCGTGGTTGAGAGAATGTAGACGACCGCGGCCCCAAGGGTGCCGAGCATGCAGGCCAGGGGGACTGTCCGCTTCGGGTTTTCCACGGCGTCGGAATTCTGCGCGGCCGATTCCATGCCCAGGAACGCCCAGAGCGTCAGGGGGATGCTCCGGGTGATGCTTTCCGTGAGCGGGAAATGGTGCGGGTTCCAGGCTGCGGCGAACAGTGACGGCTTAAACCAGAACCAGCCGATGAACGACAGTCCGGCGACCGGAATAAGTACGCCCCAGACGGTCAGGCTTCCGATCCGGCCGGTTATCCTTGGGCCGCCGAAGTTCGCAGCGGTTGTCAGCCAGATCAGCGCTATAACGCCGGCGCACAGCGGAATCGAACCGGTTCCCAGCCAGGGGAAAAAAGGCGTCAGATAGCCTACGGCGGAAATGGCAATCGCCACGTTGCCGATGGCAAGAGACAGGAAATACAGGAACGAACACATGAAAAAGCATGATGAGCCGTGGGCCTCCTCCGAGTAGGCGGACATGCCTCCGGAGCGGATGCAGAGGATGCCGCATTGCGCGAAGCAGTAGGCGATGGCCATCGAGCCCACGGCCGTGACCAGCCAGGACAGCAGCGAAACCCCTCCTATCTGGGCCATGCTGGCGGGCAGCATGATAATGCCCGAGCCCATCATGTTGACCGCCACGAGGGTCGTAAGCCCCGTCAGACTCATTTTCTTGCCGGGATCAGCCATGGGTCTCTCCTTTATACGGATAGCCGGTTAACGTCTTAGACACAGAACAGTGTACATGCCGTCCACCACCTCGGCGCCTTCAACTTCATGCTCAAAGCCGGGAAAGCGCGCGTCCCATTTCCCCAGGGTCTGCAGGTAGTGTATCTGCGGGCTGTTCTTTGCGCCGAAATTTTCTCCGGACATGACCATCGGGATGCCCGGAGGATAGGGCATGACCGCGTTGGCGGCGGTGCGGCCCGCGAGCCTGTCGGCGCCCACCAGCTCGACCGCGCCGCTGACAATGCCCTGGAACGCCGTAGCCGGGGTCACATCCTGCACGGGCAGTTTTTCGTACGCGGCATTGAGCACCGCGCCGGGGTCGTCCTTTTTGATAAAGGCGAACATTTCATCGCCCAGGTCCCGCAGGCCAAGCCTGCCGTAGCGGCCGGGATGCGCAGCGGCCAGCTCAGGCAGGGCCTCGTGCAGGGGCGCGTTGCTGTCATAGAGGCGCTTGAAGGACAGCAGCGTGTTGACGAGCGTGGCCCATTTGCCCTTGGTGATGCCGATGGAGAATAAGAACATCACCTGGAAATTCGTCGTGCGGGTCGGCACAATGCCGAAGCGGCCGAGAAAGGCGGTGAACAGCTCGGCCGGGATGCCTGTATCGAGCAGCCTGCCGTCATCGCCCATGCCGGGGGTGAGCAGGCTCACCTTGATGGGGTCGAGCATGCACCAGTTGTCGGTGAGGCCGTCAAAGCCGTGCCAAGCGTCCCCGGGGTGCAGGCGCCAGCAGTCCTGTTCGGTTACAAGCAGTTCGGCCGGGGCGTCCGCGAACGCGTAGCCGGCGCCGGTTTTCGGCTCGCGCACCTGCTCGGCGTTCCAGGGCTTGAAGAACCAGTCGCCGCTGTCCGTGTGGCGCCGGTGGAGCTTTGCCACCACCTGCCGGAAATGAACCGCCTCCCTGATCACTTCAGTTGTCAGGTGCCTGCCGCCCGCGCCGTCCATCATGGCCGTGGAGATGTCGTTCGAGGCGATGATGGCGTACAGGGGCGACGTGGTCGCGTGCATCATGTAGGACTGGTTGAAGCGGTCGTGGGGTATGGGCTCGCGCCCGTCGCGGACATGAATGTAGGATGCCTGGGACAGGGCGGCCAGCAGCTTGTGGGTCGAGTGGGTGGCGAATACCGTGGCCCGGTCCGCCCCGTGTTCGGATGCCTTGCCGCGCATGGCAAAGTGGTCGGCATACATGGGGTTGAAACGGGCGTAGGCATACCAGGCCTCGTCAAAATGCACGCGCGGGCTGCTTTGGGCCAGCAGATCTTCGGCCTGCGCGGCATTGTAGCAGATGCCGTCATAGGTGCAGCCGGTCAGAACCGCGTAGACCGGCTCACGGCGCGTCATCTCGGACGCCAGGGGGCTTGCGGCGACTTTCGAGCGTATCGTGGCAACGGACATTTCCCCGGCGTGGATCGGGCCGATAATGCCGTAGCGGTTGCGCGTAGGAACCATGTACACCGGCACGCCGCCGGTCAGGATAAGGCCCTGCTCGATGGACTTGTGGCAGTTGCGGTCGCACACCGCCACGGCGCCCCGCGGGATGCAGGCCTGCATGATGGTGCGGTTGGACTCGGAGGTGCCGCCCACCACGTTGTAGGAGCGGTGGGACCCGAAAACGGCAGCCGCGTATTTCTCGCTTTCGGCAATGGGGCCGGTGTGGTCGAGCAGCGAGCCGAGCTGGCCGCGCTCGATGCCCATGTCGGTGCGGAACAGGTTCTCGCCGTAAAAGTCGAAGAACACCCGGCCGACGGGCAGTTTGGTGAAGGCGATGCCGCCCTGGTGGCCGGGCGCCGACCAGGAGTGCTCGCGCAGCATGGCATAGCGGGCCATGGCGTTTGCAAAGGGCGGCAGCAGCTGCATGCGGTAGCGGTGCATCGCGGCCAGCACCCGGCCGGCGATGAAATCGGCCGTGTCCTCGAGCATCCAGACGAACTCATCGACCTGCGCCATCACGTCTTCGGTTATTTCCGTAACGCCCTCGCTGGTTTCGGCCAGCAGGAACACCGGCACCTTTTCATGGCGCTGGCGCAGCTCGCGCAGCAGCTGCACGGCCGGGCGGCCGCCGCCGGGCACGGCGCCTTTCAGCTGCCAGCTCAGCATCACCGCGTGGATGGAGGCATCCGAGACGATGCTGGCAAGGCCGTCCTGAAAGCTGACCGCGCTGATCACCGCGGCGTCGTGGGCTTCGATCGCTTCCACCACAGCCTGGGCGCTGCGTCCCAGCGCGGTCTCCAGCCGTTCCAGTCCGTCCTCTACAATCAGTACCCTGCTTTTGATGGGCTTATATCCGGTGACGATCATCGTTTTCTTCTCCTGGGCTGTTAGTGTGGTTTCTGGGTCAGCGTCAGAACTGTATCTTGCCGTACAGCATCGTGTAGCTCCACCCGTCATTGCCGCTGGTTGACTGCCGGGCCCCGCTGTCCGGGTCGGCATAGGCGGCCACAAGGGTGAAGGAAAGATGCCTGGTCGCGGTCCAGTCGATCATCATGTCATATTCATCGGCAAACTGCGCGCTTGTGACGCCGTAGGCGCCGCTGTCATGTATTTTGAAGCGGTAATAGATCAGGTTGGCGGTGACGGCGTCAACCGGGCTGACGGTCAGCCTGAGCATGTGCGTGTCGAGGTTCGAATTGCTCAGCACGTATTCGCCCAGGATCTCACCCTGGTACCAGCTGCCCCAGTCGTTGAAACCGTAAAAAAGCGGGTCGTAGTTCTCATCGAAACTCGAGTAGCGATACGTGAGCGTCGGCTTCCAGAAGATGTTCTCAAACTGGTAGCCGGGCGCCACGTACCAGCCGCGGCCGTTGTCAAAACCGTGGTCGGCGTCTTCATACACGTACTCGGCCTCGAGCTTGAACGGCTTCAGGACCGCGGCGGCCAGTCCGGCAAACGGGTTGATGCTGAAGCGGATGTCGCAGATGTTCATGGAGTCGCGCGAATCCATGTCCGAGCTGATGAAATACAGTCCGCCGCCGGCCCCGCCGTATTTGCCGAACGCATAGTCCAGGGTCGCGCCGCGCGCGCTGGTGTCGGTATGCGGATTGTCGTCGGCCTTGAGGTAGAAAAGATCGCCGGACAGATTGCCCGATTTCATGTGCGCAAGCGTCAGGAAATCGGCGGCATGGCGGTCGCCCAGCCAGTAGCCGCCGCGCGAGCCGCCGTTGCTCGACTCATTGAAAAACAGGAATCCGGTGCCGGCTATGTACTGCTGGCGCCCGATGGTGATATCGACGAAATCCTTGTCCAGGGAGCTGAACAGGTCGCCTGAGCGCCACCCGAGATAGGCCTTGCCCACGCGCTTGTTTTCATCCTGCATGCGGTGCACGGTAGAGCCGGCGGCATCGGTATCGCTCGTGCGGGTCGCCAGGAACGTCGCCATGCCGTAGAGTTCCCCGGCCTGCGGCAGCACGTAGCGGCCCCCGACGCCGACGCCGCAGGAGTGTTCGCGCCAGCCGGTTGACTTTTTGCCGAGGATGTTTTTCGACTCCCCGAACCACGAGTTGCCCTGGGCAAAGTTGGCGAACTCAACCCGCATGCCGGCCTGCAGGAAGCTGCCGTTTTCGTCCTGCCAGAAGCGCAGCGGGTTTTCGTCTGCGCGCATCCTGTGGATGAACTCCGAGAGGATGTTTTCGTTCTTGGAAAACCCCTGCGTGTCATCCGCAGAAGCGCTGCCCGCGGCGCAGGCTGATGCCAGCGCAAGCGCACACAACCCACATCGTTTAACCAGGTTCTTCATCCCCGTATCCTCCACCGGTGTTGTATGCCGCCGTGCGTTCAGGCCACGCCCCGCGCGCTGGACAGGCCGTCCATTCAATCTTTCAGGCAATAGGTCATATACACAAGGCTTCCGTCCTCATTCCGTTCGATCTCGACGCCGTGGGTTTCGTGCTCAAATCCGGGGAATCGGGAGTCAAAGGCCTGCAGCGCGAGCAGGTAGTCGACAATGGCGCGCGTTTCATCGGCTATTTTTTCTCCCGGCATCATGAGCGGGATGCCGGGAGGATAGGGCACGACCTGCACGGCCACCACGCGGCCGGCCATGTCGGCCACGCGGATGCGCTCAACCTGGCGCCTGACCAGCCTGGCGTAGGTCGCGCGCGGGCTCAGCACGGCCTCGGGCAGGACGGTAAAAGCCTTGTCCATGGCTTCCAGCAGGCGGGTGTTTGCCATTTCAGCGTGCATGGCGTGCGCGAGGTCCTGCAGCCCCATGCCGCGGTAACACTCAGGGGATGCTGTGACCAGCTTGGGGAGCGCCTCTTCCAGCGGCGCGTTCGAGTCATAGAATTTCTTGAATTCCATGAGCCCGGCGATCAGTGAGCCCCATTTGCCCTTGGTGATGCCGATGGAAAAAAGCACCAGGAACGAATAGGGCTCGGTTTTCTCCACCACGATGCCCCGGCTGGAAAGAAACGATGAAAGCAGCGGGGCCGGGATGCCCGCAGGCTCCAGGCGGCCCTTCTGATCAAGGCCCGGCGCCAGCACGGTGATCTTGATGGGATCAAGCATGCAATAGCCCTCTTCAAGATCGCCGAACCCGTGCCAGGCGTCCCCGGGGTGCAGCACCCAGGCGGAGCTGTCGGTGCGCAGCACGTCCGGGTCGACGTCTTCAAATGGCTTGCCGCCCACGGTGTCGGGCTGCCAGACGTCAAACCACCAGTCCCCGGCCCTGCGCGCGCACATCTGCTTTTTCATGCGCACCATGGCCTGACGGAACGCGATGGCCTCGTCCAGGCACTCGTCGGTCAGGAAATCGCCGGCGTCGGCCATCATTTTGGCCGAAACATCGGTCGAGGCGATGATGCTGTACTGCGGCGAGGTCGAGGTGTGCATCATGAACGCCTCGTTGAACAGGCTCGGATCGACCGGCACCCGGCCGGCGCGGATGTGGATCATCGAGGCCTGCGACAGGGCCGCCAGCAGCTTGTGCGTTGAGTGCGTGACGGTGATGGTCGCATCCTCCGGGTTGCGCTCTCCCCGATGCATGCCGTAGCGCCCCTCGTAGACGGGGTTGAAGCGGGCATAGGCATACCAGGCTTCGTCATAGTGGATACGCGGCACTGTTTTGCTCAACTCGGCGGTGGTGGCCCTGACGTTGTAGCACAGGCCGTCATAGGTCGAATTGGTCAGCACGGCCAGGACCGGCCGGGAGTTTTTATCCCCGACCAATGCGCTGGCCGCAATTTTCCGGCCGGCAGCCCCGGCGGTCATCTCGGTGCGGGGCACCGGGCCTATCAGGCCGCGGGCGTTGCGCAGCGGCATCATGTACACCGGCATGGCACCCGACATGTTCAGGGCATAATTCATTGATTTGTGGCAGTTGCGGTCGACAAGCACGACGTCGTTGTCGGCCACCGCCGAGTTGAGGATGATCTGGTTGCTGGAGGAACTGCCGCCGATTGAAAAGTAGGTATAATCCGCGCCGAAGACCCGGGCCGCGTGGCTTTCGGCCTCGGCCACGGGCCCGTTGTGGTCGTTAAGCGAGCCCAGTTCGCCCACCGAGATGGACAAATCCGAGCGCAGCATCTGCTCCCCGTAGAAATCAAGGAAGCTTTTGCCCACGGCCGTTTTCATGAATGCCGTGCCGCCGGTGTGGCCGGGCGTGTGCCAGGAATACTCGTGCGTGTCGGCAAAATTCACCATGGCCCCGAAGAACGGGGGCAGGATGCTGTCAAGGTAGCGCCGGGCAGCGGCCTGGATGCGGCCGGCGATGAAGGCCGGGCTGTCCTCGGGCAGCAGGATGAACCCGTCGATCGCCTCAACGAATTCAAGCGGCACCCGGCCGCTGTGGATCTTCTGCATGCCCAGAATTATCGGCATGCCGGCGCTGCGGCGCCGCACCAGGCCGATGATCGACAGCGCTTTTTCGGGTGCGGCCTGGCAAAGGTTCCAGCCCAGGATGATGCAGCTGTAGGCGGGGTCCGAGACAAGCGCGCTTTCGCCTTCTTCCAGGGAGTGCGCCGGTATGATCCGCAGGCCGTGTTCCTTCAGGGCGTCGGCGATCGCGGCGGCGCTGCGCGCGACCGCGGTGTCACCGTGCATGTCGGCTATGACCAGCACCGGAAAACCATGCGCCAGTTCGGACGGAAAACGGGTGTTTGCGCTCATTCGGGAGCCCTCCTTTCCCACGGACATTGATCGTTATTGATAGAAAAATACAGGCGTGTAACAGTCGCGCGCCCCGCGCGAGATTCCGGCCTTCCGGAAGGCTGCTGTTCCATGTGAACAGTCCGACTCTACTGCAGCTGTCATTGCAACGTAAGAAGCAAGGGGAATCGATGCAGCGTGTTTTTCTGCCCCGGTTCGAGAAAGGATAGATCAGGCCGTTCGTTTCGTCAATATGAAATGTGGATTATGTTTCGGGACGGTGATAGGCCTCCCGAGGCCGCCGGCAAGCGCAGGGGCGCAATTTTTTTTCGAACATGGAAGAATCGTCACGCCATGCGATTGTTGTGCAGATGACAGCACCGGTGCCTGCTCCTGCGAGTCAATTCTTCAGCGGACCTTGCTCAGGCACGACGCGACCGTGTCGGCGATGCGGGCGGCGGCGCCGCTGTTGTCGCGGATGACGGCGAGGGCGTGTGCGCCGGCAGCGGCGCGCAGATCTGAAGAGTTGAGCAATGCGCGCAGAATGCCGGCAAGCGCAGCCTTGTCGTCAACCTGAAAGGCGGCCTGCTGTTCGCAAATGACGAGGGAAATCTGTTTGAAGTTCTGCATGTGCGGGCCGAACACGACCGGCTTGCCGGCTGCGGCCGGCTCGAGCGGGTTGTGGCCGCCGATGCCCTCGACCAGGCTGCCGCCGATGAAGATGACCGTGCCGATCGAATAGATGCGCACGAGCTCGCCGATGGTGTCGAGCATGATAACAGGTTCGTCCGTACGCACGGCCCCGTTCGTCAACGCGGTGCGGCGCACAAAGGCAAGCCCGCTTGCGGCAACCGTTTCAGCCGCCTCGTTGAAGCGCGCGGGGTGGCGGGGGGCCAGCAGCAGAACCAGATCGGAGACCTCTTTCCGCAGTTCAATGAATGTTTCGATGACCTGCTGCTCTTCGCCGCGGTGCGTGCTGCCGGCAATCAAAAGGGGCTGCTGCGGCCCGAGCCCGAACAGGCTGCGCATCTCCTGCTGTTCCTCCGGCGATACATCCGGCGCGCTTAAATCAAACTTGATATTGCCGCAGACGCTGACGCGGCTCTCAGGCGCGCCGACGGCAATGATGCGTTCGGCGTCCAGCGCGCTTTGCATGCAGAACCGGCCGACCAGGACGAGCACACGGCTGAAGAAGAACCGGAACGCGCGGTAGCGCGGAAATGATTTCTCTGAGATGCGGCCGCTGACGATCAGTATGGGCACGCCCTGCCTGTGCAGAATGCGGTACAGGTTGGGCCAGATCTCGGTTTCAAGCGAGATAAAAAGCGCGGGCCGTATGCAGCGCACGGCGCATTTCACGATAAAGGTCAGGTCATAGGGGAAATACAGAACCGCGTCGGCGGACTTTGCGTGCGCGCGGGCGGTCGCGTTGCCGGTCGCGGTCGTAGTGGAAAGCACCACGGGCCGTCCGGGGAAGCGGCGCTTGAGTTCGCGGATAAGCTGCACCGAGGCCATGACCTCGCCGACCGAGACCGCGTGGATCCAGAACGGCCGTTTTGAAAATCCGTCCAGACGGTCGCTGTAGGCAAGCGCGCAGCGCTCGATAAATCTCCGGCGCTCGCCGCTTCTGAGCAGCATCAGCACAACCGGCAGCGGCGCGAGCAGCGCGATAATAAGCAGCAATAGAATATTATAGAGAAAAAACATCAGGCGCTTTGTTCTCCCCTGCCGCGCGAGTCATCCTGCAGAAACACTGAGTAGAGCTTCGTGTATTCGCCGCCGCGGCCGTAGAGCTCATCGTGGGGGCCCTGCTCCACAATGCGGCCGGCCTGCAGCACGATGATGCGGTCGGCGTTGCGTATGGTTGAAAGCCGGTGCGAAATAATGAAGGCCGTGCGCGTGCGGATCAAAAGTTCGAGCGACTGCTGGATCTGTTTTTCAATCTCCACATCCAGCGAGGCGGTGGCCTCGTCGAGAATGAGGATCGGGGCATTCTTCAGGATCGCCCGGGCGATCGCGATGCGCTGGCGCTGGCCGCCTGAGAGGCGGTTGCCGTGTTCGCCCAGAGGCGTGTCAAACCCCTCCGGCAGCTGCTCGATGAAGTCGAGCGCCCGGGCCTTGCGCGCTGCTTCGACGACCGCGTCCCGGCCGCAGCCGGGGCAGCCGTAGCTGATATTGTCGTGCACGCCCGCGTTGAACAAATAGGGCTGCTGGCTCACCAGCGCGATGTGCGAGCGCAGCGAGCACAGGCTCACGTCGCGCACGTCCATGCCGTTGATGGTGAGCGAGCCCGCGGTTACGTCAAAAAAACGCGGCAGCAGGTTCACCAGGCTGGTTTTGCCCGAACCGGTCATGCCGACAATCGCGATGACTTCGCCGGGCTGGACGCTCAGGTTGATGTCTTTTAAAACCGGCTCGGCGGCATAGGCGAAATTGGCATTGCGGAAACAGACCGCGCCGGGCGTTGAGGGCAGGGCCGGGGCGCCGGGTTTGTCGATGATTTCAGGCCGGCGGTCAAGCACGCCAAACACGCGGCCGGCCGCGGCAAGACCCTCCTGGATATCCTGGTAGGCCTCGCTGACTGTCTTGGCAGGGCTATAGAGCAGAAACAGCGCGGTCATGAAGGCGAAAAACTGGCCCGGCGTCAGCGAACCCCTGAGCACCTGCATGCCGCCATAGACGATGACGGCGGCTCCGGCCGTTCCGCCGATCAGCTCCATGACCGGCGCGGTCATGGCCTTGACCCTGATGCGTTTGTTGTAGATTTTCATGACCCGGCGGTTTTCATCGTCGAAGCGGCCGTTTTCATATTCCTCCATGCCGAAGGCCTTGACGATGCGGCAGCCCGATACGGTCTCATGGATAAGGGTTGCGAGCCGGCCCACTTTTTCCTGGCCGCGCGTGCTGTAGGTAAGGGTTTTTTTGCCGAAGCGGAAGAACGGAATCAGGCTCCAGGGCATGACGACCATGGCAATGGCGGCAAGCAGCGCGTCCTGGCTGAACAGCACGAAGATCAGGCCGCATATGGAAAAAATCTCCTTAAAAAAATCAATCACGCCCGTGGTGACCGAGCGCTGCATCAGGCTGACGTCGTTGGTCACGCGCGACATCAGCTCGCCGGTCGGGTTTTTAATGAAGAACGAAACGCTGAGACTCTGGATATGGCTGAAAAGCCTGTTGCGCACATCGTTGATGATGCCGTTGGCGGCCGCGCCGAGCAGGTACTCATAGCTGAATTCGCACACGGCCCTGGTGCCGAACAGGCCGATGATGCCGAGCGGGATCAGCAGGAGCATGCCCATGTCTTTTTTCATGAAGACTTCATCGATGGCCGGCTGCATGAGCCAGGCAAGCCCGGCCGAGCACAGCGACAGGGGCATGGCGCAGGCGCCCGCAAGCGCGATGCGCTTCCAGTACGGGCGTATGAAGGGGATCAGGCGTTTGTACAGAGACAGTGTGGGTGTTGGCATAGGCTCGGCTTAAAAAAGGTGATGCGCTCTCAATGCGCCCTCAGGGCGTTCCGGCCGGCCAGCATTTCGGCTGCCAGATCGGCCACTCGCTCCGAGGCGCCGGGCCCGCCCAGGGCCTGTTTCGCGGCGGCCAGCCTGCGCGACATGCCGTCGCGGCGTTTCTCATCGCCTAAAATCGCCAGGGCTTCCTCTGCAATGCGCTCCGCAGTTGCTTCATGCTGGATGAGTTCGGGAACGACTTTTTCTCCCGCGACAATATTGGCAAGCCCGATGCAGGGAACGCGAATCAGCATGCGGCCGAGGAAATAGGTCAGCGGCGAAATGCGGTACACGATGATCATGGGCTTTTCCAGCAGCGCGGTCTGCAGGGTTGCCGTGCCCGAGGTTACCAGCGCGATATCGCAGCAGTTGACCGCGTTATAAAAGTCGCCGGGTACCACCCGCAGCGGGGCCTGCAGCGCCTGCGTTGCAGCCGAGATGCTCCCGCGGTCAAGTCCCGGGGCCGCCGGGATGATAAACTGCGCGTCCGGATAGCGCTCGTGTATGCGCGCGGCCGCGCCGATCATGGGCCCCAGCAGCCGCTTGATCTCGCCGGCGCGGCTGCCCGGCAGCAGGCCCACGATCGGCCAGGTGTTGTTGAGGCCGAAGCGCTCGAGGGCTTCGCAGCGCTCAAGCAGGTCAAGCGGATGGTCCATGAGAGGATGGCCGACAAAGCGGGCCTTCAACCCGACGTTTTCATAAAAGGGCACTTCAAAGGGGAAGATGACCGCCATGGCGTCGACGATGCGCGCGATTTTTTTCGCACGCCCCCGGCGCCAGGCCCAGATCTGCGGGCTGATGTAATAGAGTACCGGAATACCGTGACGGGAGGCATAGGCGGCCATGCGCAGGTTGAAATCAGGGTAATCTATGAAAATAATCAGGTCGGGAGGGGCGTTTTTAATCTCTTTGCGAAGCACCCTGAAAGCGCGCAGTATATGGGGCGCGTGCGCCAGTACTTCAACCAGGCCGACCACGGCCAGATCCCGGTTGTGCTGCAGCAGGCGCATGCCGGAGCGCTGCAGCTCATCGCCACCGATGCCGCGGCAGCCCAAGGCCGGGAAGCGCTTCCGGAGCGCCTGCAGAACGAAAGCCCCGTGGTGGTCGCCCGAGGCCTCGCCGGTGACTATCATGATGCTGGGGGGGTGCTCGGCCATGGTGCGGGCTCTCTCAGATTCCCCGAGAAAACAAGCCTTTCAGGGAATGTCAGATCACGATGTTTTTCTTGCGGTGCTCAACCTGCGCGACGATTTCGAGAGCGACCTTGAGCGCATTGCGGCCGGCCTCGCCTGTTACGACAGGCTCGCAGCGCTTCTCGACCGCGCCCAGAAACGACGTGATTTCGCTCATCAGCGCATCGGCCGGCTCGATGCCGATTTCCTCATACATGATCTGCGGCATGCCCGCGTCCTCTTCCGAGCCTTCAATGCGCCGGTACACCTCGGCATGCTGGGCGGCGAAATCGATCGATATGTAGGCGTCCGGCTGAAAGATCCTGGTCTTGCGCATTTCCTTGAGCGAAATGCGGCTTGCGGTGACATTGGCAACGCAGCCGCTTTCAAATTCAAGGCGTACATTGGCGATATCGTTTTTCTCGGGCGATACGACCGGCACGCCGACCGCATGTATGGCCGTGACCGGGCAGCCGACGAAGGTGAGGATAATATCGATATCATGGATCATGATATCGAGAATGACATCAACGTCCGTGCCGCGGTTCTTGAAAGGCGCAAGGCGGTGGGTTTCAATAAACATGGGGCGCGTTATAACGCCGTCAAGCGCCGCCACGGCGGCGTTGAAGCGCTCCAGATGGCCGACCTGCAGGATGCGGCCGCGCGCTCGGGCGAGCGCGATGAGCTCATCGGCCTCCGCGAGGGTGACGGTCATGGGCTTTTCAACGAGCACGTCGATCCCGTTCTCAAGACATTCGCGGGCGACGCGG
The DNA here is from genome assembly GCA_903881505.1 of uncultured delta proteobacterium. Taxonomy (GTDB): domain Bacteria; phylum Desulfobacterota; class WTBG01; order CAIYCZ01; family CAIRTM01; genus CAIRTM01. The sequence continues at coordinate 23,396 of CAIRTM010000024.1, forward strand.
TAGTGGTGTTCGGTGGGAACGACAATGCTCACGGCGTCAACCGCCCCGAACAGTTCACGGTAGTCGCTCAGGGCGCGGGTGGCGTGCTCTTTCGCGATCCGGGCGGCGGCGTCGGGGTCGCTGTCCACGACCGCGACCAGCTCGGCCTGCTCAAGGGCTGCATATTTGGCGGCATGGAATTTGCCCAGATAGCCGACGCCGATGACGGCAGTTTTGATTTTTTTCATTCCCTGCTCACCCCCCGTTCCGAATGACGGACAAAATCAACGAGCATGCGCACCTGCGGGCAGACCGCGGCGCCGGCATCGACCTGCCGCACTGCCTCATCGATGGTCAGGCCGGAGCGGAACAGCAGCTTATAGGCGGCTTTCAGATTGCTGATAACGGCGGAGGAGAATCCGTGGCGCTTCAGGCCGGTCAGGTTCAGCCCGTGCAGCGTGGCGCGCTGCCCGACCGCGAGGGTGAAGGGCGGCACATCCTTGGACACGCCGGAAAGTCCGCCGATCATGGCATAGGAGCCGATGTGCACGAACTGATGAACGCCGGAAAGTCCGCCGACAATCGCGTGATCGTCAATGCGGATATGGCCGGCAAGCGTCGCATTATTGGCCATGATCACGCCGTTGCCGACCAGGCAGTCGTGGGCCACGTGGGTGTAGGCCATCAGCAGGCAGTTCGAGCCGATAGCGGTCTTGCCGCCGCCGCCGGCCGTGCCGCGGTTGATGGTGACGAACTCACGGAACGTATTGTTGTCGCCGATGATCAGCTCGGTTTCCTCCATGTTGAACTTGAGGTCCTGCGGGATCGCGCCGATCGAACTGAACTGGAAAATTTTGTTTCCGGCCCCGACCGTAGTCGGGCCTTCGATAACCACGTGCGGGCCGACGCGCGTTCCGTCGCCGATTGAAACCCGCTCGCCGATAACGCTGTAGGGGCCGATTTCGACATCGGCGCCGATGCGGGCGCCGGGACTGATGACCGCTGTTGGATGTATCATGTATGCTTCCTGCCGATGCGGCTGTTGAAAAACATCCCTCCTTCGCAGCAGGTCTGTTGCGGAGGACGTGCCCTGCATGCGGATATTTTTGAACAGCCTTTAAAAATAGTATTTTTCCATAAACCACCGGCCCTGTACTGCGGACCTTTTTATTACATGCGGGGCAGCTGCCGGCCTTGCGCACGCTGGCCGGGGATTTGCGTCCGGAGTCCTACATTGACACCAGAAGCTCGGCCTCGGCAACGACCGCATCCTGCACGTAGGCTGTGCCGCGAAGCTTCCAGATGGTGCGTTTCTGGGAGATGCCTTCAAGCTCGAAGCGGATCTGGTCTCCCGGAACCACCGGCCGGCGGAAGCGGCAGTTGTCGATGCCGATAAAGCGCACACCGGAATTGTCGGCCGTTTTCTCGGGGTTTCGGTGAAACGCCCAGACCCCCCAGCTCTGCGCCATGGCTTCCACGATCAGCACGCCGGGCATGATCGGCTCGCCGGGAAAATGACCCTGGAAAAACGGCTCGTTGATGGTGACATTTTTAATGGTCACGATGCGCTTTTCTGATGTCTCGACCACCCGGTCAACCAGCAGAAACGGGTAGCGGTGCGGAAGGTAGTGCATGATGTCCTTGATCGTGATCATGTCGTTTTCTTCTCCTGCAGTGTGCGTAGTTCTGCCTCAAGGGCCTCGATTTTCTGTTCAAGCCGGGAAATCGTGCGGCGCATCTCCGGCAGCCGGGGAAATGCCATTGTCGCCCTCAGGAACTCCCTGTGCGGTATAGCCGGAGCGCCCGAGACGATCTGGCCGTCGTCAAGATCGGATGCAACGGCGCCGCGCGCGCCGATAACGCAATCGCTGCCGATGGCAATATGGCCGACCGTGGCGCTCTGGCCGGCCATGATAACGCGGTCGCCGAGTTTCGTGCTGCCGGCAATGCCGGTCTGTGCCACGATGCAGCTGTCCTCGCCGACAACGACATTGTGGGCGATCTGCACGAGGTTGTCGATTTTGGTGCCGCGCTTGACCCAGGTACGGTCCATCGCGGCGCGGTCGATCGTGGTGCCGGCGCCGATTTCAACGTCATCGTCGATCTGCACGATGCCCAGCTGGGGGATCTTGTAATAGGCGGCCCCGTCGCGCGCGAATCCGAACCCGTCGCTGCCGATCACGCTGCCGGCGTGGATAATGACCCGGCACCCGATGATGCAGCGCTCTTCGACCGTGACGTGCGGGTGCAGCAGCGTGTCGCAGCCGATTGAAACGTTTTTGCCGATGAAACAGTGCGGGTAGATGGTGACGTTGTCGCCGATACGGCATCCCGGGCCGATATAGACGAACGGGTATACCGTGACATTCGCGCCCAGCTGCGCGTCGCCGGCGATACATGCCTGCGGGTCAATTGCGCCGGGCTCTTTCGGCGGAGGGTTGAGAAAGCGCAGCGCCCGTGCGTAGGCCAGATAGGGATTGGCAACCCTGACAAGATTGCGGCCCGGGGCGACCGTGCCGGCCGCGCAGACAATCGCCGAGGCCTGCGTGGTCTCGATGTATTTCGCATACTTCGGGTTGGCGACGAAGGTGATATCGCCGGGGGCGGCCTTGTCAATGCCGGCCAGGCCCGAGATCACGGTGGTTTCATCGCCGACGATTTCGCCGCCCAGCAGCAGGGCGATTTCTTTCAGGGTGATTTCCATACGCGAACCCGTTACTTTTTCTGAGAACCGGCATCGAGGATGGCGATGATTTTATCGGTCAGGTCGAGCGCCGGATCGATATGCAGCACCACCCGCTCGGAGCGTTCGAAGATGATGCTGAATTCGTGTTTTTTGCCGTAGTCGCGCACGATCGGGATCAGCTCCTCGAGAATTTCGCCCGTGAGCTGGGCTTCCTTAAGCTGCAGTTCAGCCTTCTGGTCTTCGACCATGCGCTCATAGTCGCGCTGGCGGCGCGCCATGTCCAGTTCCTTTGAGCGGCGCACGTCATCGGTCAGCATCGCGCTCTGCTTCTGCAGCATTTCGGCGGCCTGCTCGATTTTCTCCTTTTCTTTCAAAAGTCCGTCCTTGACGCGCGCCGCCTCGGCGGTGAATTTTTCATTGGCGGCTTTGCCGGACTTGCTTTCCATGACCGCGCGCTGGATGTCAACATAGCCGATTTTCATCTCCGTTGCGCCGCAGACGGCTGCGCCGGCCAGCAGGGCGGTTGCGATCATGAATGACAGCAGGGTTTTTTTCATGGCGTTTACTCTCCTTGTGGATGGGTGTGGTGTAGTATGTATGTGGCCGTTGTCCATGCGATGCGGGCGGGCGTCAGAATACCCCGCCCATTGAAAATTCGAAGTTGTTTCTGTCTTCATCATACTCCGGCGACAAATTGACGCCCCAGCAGACACTTAAGGGGCCGAAGGGTGAGTACCAGTTGACGCCGACGCCGACGTCGTGGCGCAGATCCGACAAAAACCCCTCGCCGCTCCGGTAGGAGTTGCCGGCGTCGTAGAACATCAGGCCGCGCACACCGGCTTCCTTCATCAGCGGGAAATGGTATTCGGCGTTGAAGAAGAGTTCCTTTTTGCCGCCGACAACGTCGTATTTTTTATTGTAGTTTTTGGTCGGGTCGTAGTCGGGGTCTCCGGGCTGCGGCCGGGGGCGCGGTTCGCGCGGGCCCACGCTTCTGGCCTCAAAGCCCCTCAGCGAGTGCATGCCGCCCAGGAAGAATTTTTCCGAGATCGGGATGCCTTCACCCTGGTAGGGGAAGATCTGACCGATTGTGCCGCGCAGCATGAAGGCTGAGTTTTGCAGAACCGGAAAAAATTTTGCCGCACTGCCGAGCACGGTTATAAAGCGGCCGTCGCCGCCAAGGCCGGCGACCTCAACGGAGGCGCTGTTGTAGACGCCCTTGCGCGGCGCCCAGTGGTCGTCGCGCGAGTCCTTGATCAGCGCGGTGATGATGCTGCTGACCGTGTTGCTGCCCTCCTGCTTCGAAATGGAAAGCGGAACTTTGTCGTCATCTTCAATCATTTTGATGTCAATGGCTTCGAAGCGGTAGGTCAGGTGCATGCGGGTGAAGTCCCAGTCGCGGAACGGAAAGCTGGTGCGCAAATTGATTCCGGCCGATTCCCGGTCGAAGTCATCGTATTCGCGCTCGATCCTGAACAGGTCGAATCCGACCGACTGGGGGCGGTCGCGGAACCAGGGCTCGGTGAAAGAAATATTGTAGTAGTTGGAGTAGCCGCCGATCTGGGCCATGAAGGTCAGGTTCTGGCCCCGGCCGAACAGGTTGTTCTGGGATATCGAGAACATGCCCATGATGCTGTCGGAGGAGCTGTAGCCCGCGCCGATGCTGAACGTGCCCGTGGGGCGCTCCTTGACCTCGACGCTGAGGTCGACCTGGTCCTCACTTGTGCCGGGCCGGGTGTTGATGAGCACATCTTCGAAGAAACCGAGCTTGTTGATATTCTGCCTGCTGCGGTCGATCGCGTCCGAATTGTAGATGTCGCCTTCAAGCAGCGGCATTTCGCGCCGGATAACATTGTCGCGGGTGCGCGTGTTGCCGCTGATCAGGATTTTTTCAATGTAGATCTTGTTGCCCTTGGAAATGTCAAAGACGACCTTGACGGTTTTATCCTGCACCTTCAGCTCGGTCAGCGGCGTAATGTCGGCAAAGGCGAATCCTTTTGAGGAGTACAGCGTCTTCATGGCGATCATGTCTTCGTTGAGCAGCTGCCCGTTGAATGTCGCCCCCGGCGCCGACTTCAGTTTCGAGCGCAAAAAATCGGTTTCGTAGATCAGGTCGCCCTTGAAGTCCAGGCTGCTGATCGAGAAGCGCTCACCCTCCTCAACGGTGATATGCACGTAGACCTTCTCACCCTTGAACTCGACCTCGGGTGTCAGCACGTTGGCCTGCAGGAATCCCTGGCTGTAATAGTAGGCGCCGATGCGCTCGGCGTCTTTCGCCAGGGCTTCATCCTTGAATACTCCCCGGGAGGTGAACAGGGACAGGAGCCAGTGTTTTTTGCGGGTCTCCATGACTTTCTGCAGTTTTCGTGCGGAGATCGAGTCGTTGCCTGAAAACGTCACCTTGGCGACCTTGACGGCTTCGCCTTCCTTGATGCGGAATTCGACGGAGCTGTAATCGTCGTCGACCGGGGTGACGGTATGGGTGATGGCGACCTCGTAGTACCCCTTGTCGACATAGACTTTGCGCATGCGGGTGATGTCGGCCTTGACCTTGGCGATATCCAGAATGGTTCGCACCTTGGTTTCCATGACTTTCTGCAGGTCTTCAAGCTTGACTTTTTTGTTCCCGCTGATCTGCACGGAGCGCACCATGGGTTTTTCCTTTACGTTGAAAACCACCACCATGCCCCGCTCGGTCTCTTCGGTGGCTATCGTGATGTCTTCGAAATAGCCCATCTGGTAGATGCGCCGCAGGTCTTCCTGCAGCACCTGGGGCGAAAAAACCCGGCCCTTTCTGGTTTCGATGGCGAACAAAATGGCGTCCTGCTCGATAAAGAGGTTGCCGCGGGTCTGTACGTCGGCAACCATGACCTTGTTGAACATGATGTGGTTGATACGGGTGGCCAGCTCGCCCATTTCAGGCCCCAGCGTGCTTTCATCCTGCGTCGTGGCATAGGCCCGGCGGGGCGTGCCCGGCTCGGCCGTCGCTATTATGAGCGCGTCAACGCTGCAGCTCGATCCGATGCGGGTCAGGGTTCCACTCACCACAAAGTCGGCGCGCAGGCGCTTGCCGATAACGACGGCCTTTTCCTCATCAATGCCGGTCCAGCCGAAACGCTGCACCAGTTCCTGCACGGCGGGACGGTCGACGACCGTGATTTCGCCGCTTTCCTCGAGGCGGCTTGCCAGCATGGCGGGTATGGCCTGCTGCAGGTAGGTCATGTCGGTTTCGCTGTGCGTGACAAACGGCAGTACCGCAACACGCACCTGAGAGGCTGCACGGGCCGTGCAGGGCAGCAGCACAAGCAGCGGCACAAGCGCTGAGAGGATTTTTTTGAGGTTCATCATAAGCGTTCAGCTTTCAGCATGCATGCGGCACGATCGCGCCGTCACGCAGGGTTATGCAGCGCGGCATGCGCCGGGCAAATTCCTCGTTGTGCGTCACCATGATCAGCGTGGTGCGCGTCCGGGCGTTGAGCTCGATCAGCAAATCGAAGACCTCCTGCCCGGTATGCGAGTCAAGGTTGCCGGTGGGCTCATCGGCCAGCACCAGTTCCGGGCCCATGATCAGGGCGCGCGCAACGGCTACGCGCTGCTGCTCTCCGCCGGAGAGTTCTCCGGGTTTATGGTGCATGCGGCTGCCAAGCCCGATGCGCTCCAGCAGCTCGCGAGCCCGCTGGCGGCAGCGCCGGGCGTCCTGCCCGGCGATCAGGGCCGGCATGCAGGTGTTCTCGACCGCATCGAATTCGGGCAGCAGGTGGTGAAACTGAAAAATAAAACCAACGCGCCGGTTGCGAAACCCGGCCCGTTCGGCCGGGGTGCGAGCAAATATATCCTCATCGCGGTAGAGCACCCGGCCGCCGGTGGGGCTGTCGAGCGCTCCCAGGATATGCAGCAGCGTGCTTTTGCCGGCGCCCGATGGGCCGATAATAGCCAGCATATCCCCGGCGCTCACCGTCAGGTTGACGCCGTTGAGCACCTGCGTCAGCGTGCCGTTGTGCGCATAGGCCTTGCATATGTCCTGAATCTGCAGCAGCCGGCCGTCAGTGCCGGCTTCGGTTCGCTGCGGGGCCGCATTATTCATAGCGCAGAGCCTCAACCGGCTCGAGGCGGGCCGCCTGCAGTGCCGGGTAGATGGTCGCCAGAAAGCTGATGCCGATTGCGCACACGGTTACGAGCAGCGTATCCCAGATCTCGATTTTCACGGTCAGTGACGGGATATAGTACACGTCGCCGGCCAGCTTGACGAATTCATAGGTGTTCTGCAGCCAGGCAAGCGTGCAACCCGCGCTCAGTCCCAGGAGCGTTCCGATCGTGCCGATTACGAGGCCCTGGATCATGAAAATTTTCATGATGCCGCCCGCGGTGGCGCCCATTGATTTCAGGATGGCGATCTCGCGGTTTTTCTCGTTCACCATCATTACCAGGGTCGCGACAATGCTGAAGGCCGCCACGACAATGATCAGGATCAGGATAATGAACATAGCGGTCTTCTCGAGCCTGAGCGCCGCGTACAGGTTGCGGTGCATTTCCTTCCAGTCGCGCACGTTGTACTGCGGCGGCAGCAGTGCGCGTATCGCCTCGGCCACCGGCAGGCTGTTGTGGACATCGAAGATCCGTATCCAGATACCGCTGGCCTGATCGGGCATTTTCAAAAACTGCTGCGCGTCCGCCAGGCCGATATAGGCCATGCCGTTGTCATATTCATACATGCCGGACTCGAACAGGCCGACCACCATGAATTTTTTCCAGCGCGGAACCATGCCCGAGGGGGCCAGCATCCCGGTGGGCGAGACGACCGTGACGGTTCTGCTGGGGGAGACGCCCAGCGTTTTTGCGAGCTCGCTGCCCACGATGATGCCCGGCAGCTCCTGATCGTCGCGCGCATGCCGGGCGGCAAGCTCTTCAAGGCGGCCGCTGCGCAGGTTTGACTCGATGCTGATCACGCGGGCGGCGCCGTGCGGATCGATGCCCTGCAGGACGGCCCCGGAAATGTTCGTCTCCGATGCGAGCATGACCTGCGTCAGGATGAACGGTGTGGCGGCTGCCACGCCGCTGACCTGTTCCAGCTCATCGCAGGTGCGGTCGTAGTTTTCAAGGCCCGCGCCGTAGCCGCTGACGACAATATGCGAATTGGCCCCCAGTATTTTTTCGAGCAGGTCGTCGGTAAAGCCGGTCATGACGCCCAGCACCAGGATCAGGGCCATGACGCCGATGGCGACGCCGGCGATTGATATGAGCGTGATGAGCGAAACGAAGGCCTGCTTGCGTTTGGCGCGCAGGTAGCGTCCCGCGATAAAAAATTCAAAAGAGCCGCTCATGAGTGGCAGGTGCCCCCTTCAGCGCATCAGCGGAAATAAAATTACGTCCCGGATCGAAGCGGCATCGGTCAAAAGCATCACGAGCCGGTCGATGCCGATGCCCTCGCCGGCCGCGGGCGGCATGCCGTATTCAAGCGCCAGCAGGAAATCCTCGTCGATCGCGCCGGTTACGCCTTCAATGCGGTCCTTGGCGGCGGCCTGGGCCTCGAAGCGTTCCCGCTGGTCGAGCGGGTCGTTGAGCTCGGAGAATGCGTTGGCGATTTCGCGGCCGGCGATGTAGAGCTCGAAGCGGTCGGTAACCGAGGGGTCATGCTCGCTGCGGCGGGCCAGCGGCGAGACCTCGACGGGGAAATGGGTGATGAAGGTCGGCTGTACCAGGTACGGCTCGGCGACGTGTTCGAAAATCGCCGCGATGAGTTCGCCGGGCGTTTCCCGCCCACACAGCGGCAGGCCAACCGCGGCCGCGTGCGAGCGCAGCTTTTCAGGGTTTTCAAGATCGGCCGGGTCAAAATTGCCGAACCGCGCCGCGGCCTCTTTCATGCTGAGCCGCTGCCAGGGGGCCGCAAAGTCGATGGCGGTTCCCTGATAGTCGACGGTGGTCGAGCCGCAGACCTCGGCGCATATCCCCGAAATCATGGTCTCGGTCAGGCCCATCAGGTCTTCATGGGTTGCGTAGGCCTGGTAGAATTCCACCATGGTGAATTCGGGGTTGTGCTGGGTCGAGATGCCCTCGTTGCGGAAATTGCGGTTGATCTCAAACACGCGCTCAAGGCCGCCGACCAGCAGGCGCTTCAGGTACAATTCGGGGGCGATGCGCATGTAGAGGTCCATGTCGAGCGCGTTATGGTGCGTTTTGAACGGCTGGGCGGTCGCCCCGCCCGGGATCGGGTGCATCATCGGCGTTTCGACCTCCTGGAAACCGTGTTCCTCCAGGAACCTGCGGATGAGGGTTATGATGCGCGAGCGGGCATGAAAGGTGCGCCGGACGTTTTCATTGGCGATCAGGTCGAGATAGCGCTGCCGGTAGCGGGTCTCAACGTCCTGCAGCCCGTGCCATTTTTCCGGCAGGGGCCTGAGCGACTTTGTCAGCAGGCAGACCTGCGAGGCCAGCACGGTCAGTTCATCGGACTTGGTCAGAAAAGCCCGGCCGCGCACGCCGATGAAATCGCCGATATCGACTTTTTTGAACACGGCGAAGCTTTCCTCGCCGATTTCATTTTTCTGGATATAGGCCTGCAGGCGTCCGCTGCGGTCCTGCAGGTGCACAAAGGCCGCCTTGCCGAAGCTGCGCAGCGAGACAACCCGGCCGGCAAGGCTGAAAACATCCGTGCAGGCCTCGATCTGCTCGCGCGTGCTGCCGGCAAAGCGTTCGGCGATCTGCGCGGCGCTGTGCTCGGCCCTGAAGGAGTTGGCATACGGGTTAATGCCCGCGCTCCTCAGTTCGGCGGCTTTTTCGCGGCGGTGCCTGATAAAATCCTTGAGTTCGTCCATGGGTGCGGCCGTATCCTGTCAGGGCTCGTGCCCGGAGCCGTTTCAGTAGACAATACATATATAAATAAGAGGGTTACAGTAGCCTAAGTTGTCTGCCAAGTCAAGGAAAAGCATTTTTTACTTACGTTTCAGGGCAAAGTGTGCTACATCTGGTGCGTGCCCGGATACCGCAGCGGCAGTAATTGATTGCACGAGAAAAAAGGAGGATGCCATATGTCGCCCGAGGAACTGAAAAAGACGATTCTTGAATTTGCCGCCAGTTATGGCTATTCAAATCTGATCACTATCGACGGCCAGGGGTTTCCCAAGAGCCGTATGATGGAAAATATCGCTCCCGGTGAGGACCTCGTGTTTTACTTTGCTACGTTCGCCTCTTCTGACAAAGTGGCAGAAATCAGGGCCCAGTCCCGGGTGAACGTTTTTCTGTACCGGCCCGAGGATCACTCCAGCATCTCGGTGACGGGCTCGGCCGACATTGTCATTGACGACGACGTGCGCCGGGCCAAATGGAAGGAGCACTGGAGCGGGTTCTGGAAGCAGGGCTGCACGGATCCTTCCTATGCCCTGATCCGGGTCGTTCCCAGGAAAATAGTCTATCTTGACTACCCGGCGCATCAGAAGGAAGTGCTGGAATTTTAATGGGTTGCCGGCGCTGAAGTTAGCGCTTGAGTTTTTCTGCCGCATATGTTACTATCGATAAATTTAACCGCAGCGGTCAAGCCGGGCGCGCATGCAGCATGCGCGCGCCATACCTGAAAGGCCTGCGGTCATGACGGCATCGATAACGTCCATCCGCCGGGCCGACATACCGGCGCAGGGGTTGCGGCTTGAGCTCTGCTGGGACGCGGCCCTGCTGGGGCAGCTGCCCGAAGCCAGCCGTCCGGATATCGAGTCGCCGCTGCGCATCCAGCTGAGCTTCCGCCCCGAGGGCGGCCGGATTATTATGGACGGCGCGTGCCAGGCGCAGTGCAGGATCGCATGCGTGCGCTGCCTGGAGCTTTTCCACTACCCGCTCAGCCTGTCGTTCCGGTATGCTTTTGAGCCTCCCGGCAGGCCTCCTGCGCCGGGCAGTGTTCAGCTTGGCTCCGGCGATATCGAAGCCGTTCACTATGACGGGGAGCAGATCGACCTTCTGCCTCCGGTTATTGAGCAGGTGTGCCTCGGCCTGCCGGCCTATCCGCACTGCAGCCGGGACTGCAGGGGACTGTGTCCGCAGTGCGGCACAAATTTGAATACCGGCGGGTGCGCCTGCGGGGCCGCCGCCGGAACCCGGTCGCCATTTGCCGTGCTCGGCACGCTTAAAAAAAAGCCCTGAGCGCCCGCAGGCCGGACTACTAACAGCTCTACACAGAAGGAAGTCGCTATGGCAGTTCCAGTCAAAAAAACATCCCGATCACGGCGCGGTTCCAGGCGCTCGCACGACGGCCTCAAACGCATCAGTCTTGCGACCTGCCCGCAGTGCAACGAGCCGACCCGGCCTCATCATGTCTGCCCCAAATGCGGCTATTATAAAGGCCGCGAAGTCGTTGCGGTTAATGCCGACTGAAGAGCGCCTGCGGGCGCGTGCGCAGGACCGGAGCGCGACCGCAGACACATGACCGAAGTTCCAGTGCGCTGCACGCGCAGTGGCAGTGCAGCGTCACCGAGACAGCCCGCACGCGCATGCCGTTGACGGGGATGGCGACCATCATATGTATCGAGCACAAATAACCGGAACGGGATCATTCGTACCTGAACGGGTATTGACCAATGCTGATTTTGAAACAATGGTCGATACCAGCGACGAGTGGATAACCGCGCGCACCGGGATCAAAGAGCGCCATATCGCCGGCCCGGGGGAATCGTCGTCGACAAGTGCGTTCCGGGCTGCTGAAGACGCCCTGGCAATGGCCGGCTGCAGGGCGCAGGACCTGGACCGCATCATTGTCGCCACCATTACGCCGGACATGCTGACGCCTTCAACCGGGTGCGTCCTGCAGGAGATGCTCGGCGCCTCCAATGCGGCCTGCTTTGATATTTCAGCCGGCTGCACCGGTTTTCTGTACGCGCTTTCCGTCGGCGACAGTTTAATCCGCTCCGGTGCGTGCGAAAAAATCCTGGTCGTGGGGGTTGAGACCCTTTCGGCGATCACCGATTATCAGGACCGCACCACGTGCGTGCTGTTCGGCGACGGGGCCGGCAGCGTGGTGCTGGAGCGCAGCGACGGCGAGCGCGGGATCCTGTCAACCCATCTGTACAGCGACGGCTCCTGCGGCAAGCTGCTGTACGTGCCCGGCGGCGGATCGGCCATGCCGGCCAGCCACGCAAGCGTTGACGCGCGCGCGCATTACCTGAAGATGGACGGCAACAAGGTCTTTAAAATCGCGGTCAAGTCCCTTGAGGATGCCGCGCTGAAAGCCCTTGAGCACAACGGCGTCACCGGCGATGACATCGATCTGCTCGTGCCGCATCAGGCCAATGATCGCATCATTCAGGCCATTGCAAAGCGGCTGAACCTGCCGCCGGAGAAAGTCTTCGTCAATATCCACAAATACGGCAACACGTCATCGGCGTCAGTTCCGATCGCCCTTGACGAGGCCAATCGTCAAAACCGCATCAAGGACAATGACCTGATTCTGCTGGACGCCTTCGGAGCAGGCTTTACCTGGGGATCGGCGCTGATACGGTGGTAGGCGGAAAAAACAGCATAGAGAGTTTTATTGCGAGAACATGATAGAAAGGTGGTTGATGACATGTTGAGTTATGGTCTTAATGAGACGCAGCAGCAGATGGTTGAACTTGCCGCCAGGATCGGGCGCGAAAAAATCGTTCCCGTGCGGGCCGAGCTTGATGAAACCGGAAAATTCCCCTGGGACATCCTGGGCATACTGGCCGATGCCGGTCTGTTCGGGGTCTACATCCCCGAGGAATACGGCGGGCTGGGTTTCGGCAATTTTGAGAACTGCCTGGTGGTTGAAGAGCTTTCCAAGTACTGTATCGGCGTTTCGGTGAGCTTTGCCGCAAGCGGCCTGGGCGCTTATCCGATCCTGCTGTTCGGCAGCCATGAGCAGAAGCTGAAGTACCTGCCCGATATCGCGGCCGGGAAAAAGCTGGCTGCTTTCGGCATAACCGAGTCCGGATCCGGCTCAGACGCAGGTTCAATCCGCACCACGGCAACCCGCAAGGGCGACCGCTATGTGCTCAACGGCGTGAAACAGTGGATCACCAACGGCGGCGAGGCCCTGACCTATTCGGTCATCGCCAAAACCGACAAGTCCAAGGGCGCCCGCGGCGCCAGCGCCTTCGTCGTTGAAAAAGACACGCCCGGCTTCACCTTCGGCAAGAAGGAAAACAAGCTCGGCATCCGCGCCTCGGCCACGCGCGAACTGGTGTTCGAGGACTGTGAGATCCCGGCCGAAAACATTCTGGGCCGCGAAGGCATCGGCTTTATCGTTGCCATGAAGACGTTTGACCAGACCCGCACCGGCATCGCGGCCCAGGCAGTGGGCCTTGCCCAGGGCGCCCTGAACGAAACGCTCAAGTATGCCCATGAGCGCAAGACCTTCGGCAAGGCGATCATCTCGCATCAGGCCGTGCAGCACATGCTTGCCAACATGGCCACCCAGATCGAGGCGGCCCGCGCCCTGACCTATGAAGCTTCGCGCTACTGCGACAGCGGCGCCAAGGACATGGCCAAGTATTCCTCCATGGCCAAGCTTCTCTCCTCGGACGTGTGCATGCAGGTCACGACCGACTGCGTTCAGATTTTCGGCGGCTACGGCTACATGCGCGAATATCCGGTTGAAAAGATGATGCGCGACGCCAAGATCCTGCAGATCTATGAAGGCACCAATCAGATTCAGCGCAATGTTATCGGCCAGTTCCTGATCAAGGAGGTTGCCGGCAACAAGGTCGGATAACAAAGAATAAAATAAAACCTTGCGCAAACAGCTAAGTTAGTATAAAAAGGTGCAGCTATGAATCTGGCGGATAAGAAGGCGATTGTAACCGGCGCGGCCCAGGGAATCGGCAAAACAATAGCCCTTGAGCTGGCGCGCTGCGGCGCCGATGTGGTGGTCACGGACATCAATGCCCAGGGGCTCGATCCCCTGGTCGCCGAGATCGCGGCGCTCGGTCGCCGTGCGCTCCCGATCGCCATGGATGTCGCCAGTCTGGCGCAGTGCGAGGACATGGTGAAGGCGGTCCTGCAGGACATGGGCCGGCTTGACATTCTGGTCAACAATGCCGGCATTACCCGGGACACGCTGCTCGTTCGTATGAAGGAAGAGCAGTGGGACCAGGTGATGCAGGTCAATGTCAAGGGCACCTTCAACTGCACCAAGGCTGTGATCCGGCCCATGCTCAAGCAAAAGTACGGCCGGATCATCGCGATTTCGTCCGTAACCGGCGCCATGGGCAACCCGGGACAGGCCAACTATTCGGCTTCCAAAGCCGCGGTCATCGGGTTTACCAAGGCGGTCGCGCGCGAGTATGCTCACAGCGGCATCACCGCCAATGCCGTGGCGCCGGGCTTTATAAAAACGGCCATGACGGATGCAATTCCGGACAAGGAGCGCGAGCTGATGATTTCCCAGATTCCGGCCCGCCAGCTCGGCACGCCCGAGGATGTCGCCCATGCCGTCTGCTTCCTGGCATCGGATGAAAGCAGCTACATTACCGGTCAGGTTCTGCATGTCAACGGCGGACTCTACACATAGACAGTACGCAACAGGTACGCGAGTTTATTAACATTTTTTTTGAACAGCATGGAGGTCAGGAACAATGGCAGATAAAACCGTAGAAGAAATGGTTAAGGAAATCATCGTGGAGCAGCTTTCCGTAAACGCCGAGGAAGTCGTGCCCGAGGCTTCGTTCGTGGATGATCTCGGCGCCGATTCGCTTGATCTGGTTGAGCTGATCATGGTCATGGAAGAAAAGTTCGGCCAGGAAATCCCTGATGAGGATGCGGCGAAACTGCAGACCGTGCAGGACGCGATCACCTACATTAAAGAACGCCGCAATTAGAATCCGTCCCGTTAACGGAAAGCATATATGTCGACATACCGGGAAGCCTTCTGCCTCAGGCAGAGGGCTTCCTGAAATTGAGCACGGGGGAACACCTGTTTGGATACCAGAAGAGTTGTCATAACCGGCATGGGCATCCTGTCGCCGCTCGGCATCGGGCTTGAGGAAAACTGGGCCGCCATCAGCAGCGGGCGCTCCGGCATAGGGCCGGTGACAAAATTCGATGCATCCGATCTGCCGTCCCGGATTGCCGGCGAGGTCAGGAATTTCAATGCGGAAGACTGGGTCGAAAAAAAAGAAATCAAGAAGATGGACCCCTTCCTGCACTATACCCTTGCGGCCGGCCAGATGGCCGTGCGGCAGTCCGGGCTTGTCATTGACGACAGCAATGCCGAGCGCGTGGGCGTGCTGGTGGGCTCGGGCCTGGGCGGCCTTGAAACCATCGAGAAGTACCACACCATTCTGCTGGAGCAGGGTACCAAAAGAATTTCGCCTTTTTTCATCCCGATGCTGATCGTCAATCTGGCGCCCGGCCATCTCTCCATGCGTTTCGGGTGCAAGGGCCCCAACAGCAGCATGGTGACGGCCTGCGCAACCGGCAACCACTCAATCGGCGAGGCCTTTAAAATCATCCAGCGCGGCGATGCCGACGCCATGATCGCCGGCGGGGTTGAATCCACCATCACGCCGCTCGCCCTTGGCGGATTCTGCGCCATGAAAGCTCTCTCAACCCGCAATGACGAGCCCCGGCGAGCCAGCCGCCCCTTTGAGCGCGACCGCGACGGCTTCGTGATCGCCGAAGGCGCCGGGCTGCTGGTTCTGGAGTCATTGGAAACGGCGAAACAGCGCGGGGCCAATATTCTGGCCGAGATCGCCGGCTTTGCCTGCAATGCCGATGCCCATCATATCACCGCCCCGTCTCCGGGCGGACAGGGCGCTGCGCGCTGCATGCAGCTTGCGCTCAAGGACGCACGGCTGAATCCCGAAGACCTCGACTATATCAACGCGCACGGCACCTCGACACAGGCCAACGACGCCGCGGAATCCCAGGGTATGCGCCGCGCGCTCGGTGTGCATGCCGACAGGGTCTGGGTCAGTTCTACCAAATCAATGACCGGCCACCTGCTCGGAGCCGCCGGCGGCGTTGAGGCCGTTTTCAGCATTCTTGCCCTGCAAAACGGCGTTGTGCCGCCCACGATAAATTATGAAAACCCTGATCCTGAGTGTGACCTTGATTACGTGCCTAACACCGCGCGCGAAAAAGCCATTAAAACCGTTATGAGCAATTCATTCGGTTTCGGCGGCACGAACGCGACGCTGGTGTTCCGCAAATATGAAGGCTGAGCTGCCCACGGTGCGCGAGAAAATAGCCATTGCCTCCGATCATCGCGGCGTTGCCCTGAGGGCCGCCGTTGCCGCCCGGCTCGAGCAGCTCGGCGCGGCTGTTGTCGACATGGGGCCGGAAACAAATGCTTCCGTTGATTACCCGGTCTATGCGCGCCGGGTGGCCGAGGCGGTTTCGCGCGGGGAGTGCGACCGGGGCGTGCTGATCTGCGGATCGGGCATCGGCATGTCGATTGCCGCCAATAAGTTCAGGGGCGTGCGCGCCGCGCTGTGCCACGATACCCGCACGGCTGAGATGTGCCGCCGGCACAACAATGCCAATATACTGGTCATGGGTGAATCTGCCGGCGAAGCCCTGGCCCGCGAAATGGCCGTTATCTGGTTTGAAACCGCCTTTGAGGGCGGCCGGCATCAGCAGCGCCTTGATCTGATCGCCGCAATCGAGAAAGAACTCGCCGGGGAGAAGCCGGCACATTCATAAACGGCCGCTCCGCTGACCGGATTGTTCCGGCAGCGCGGCGCCGAACGAGCCCGCCTTGCATGCAGGGCTGCGGCCGCGGAAGCGGCCCGGCCCCGTGTTATCACAACCTGCCCATGAACCGGAGCAATGCCGGGCCATGAGCGCTGTTCTGGCTCTGCCATGCCGCAGCATACACAACGCCCGGACTGGAATCAGTATTTTATCGATATCGCCCGGCTGGTGTCGCGGCGCTCGACCTGCATGCGCCGCTCGGTCGGCGCCGTTCTGGTAAAGGACAAGCGCATCCTGGCAACCGGCTACAACGGCGCCCCGAGCGGCCTGGCGCACTGCTCCGAGGTCGGCTGCCTGCGCGAGCAGCAGCAGGTGCCCTCAGGCCAGCGCCACGAGCTGTGCCGCGGCCTGCATGCCGAGCAGAACGCCATTATACAGGCGGCTTTCCACGGCATCAGCATCAGCGGCGCCACGCTGTACTGTACCACGGTTCCCTGCAGCATCTGTTTGAAAATGCTGATCAATGCCGGTATACGCCAGATGATATGCGTTGAGGGTTATCCTGACCGGCTCACGGAACAGTTTCTGAAAGAGGCCGGCATTCAGATTGAAACACTCAGGGGGGACACGCCATGAAGTGCCCGTATTGCAGCAATCTCGAAGACAAGGTGATCGATTCCCGCATCAGCAAGGACGGCATGACGATTCGCAGAAGGCGCGAATGCCTCGCGTGCGAAAAGCGCTTTACCACGCATGAAAAAATAGAGGATACGCTGCCGGCGATCATCAAGAAAGACAACCGGAGAGAGCCGTTTGATTCGAAGAAAATTCTGGACGGTCTGCGCAAGGCCTGCCAGAAGCGCGATATCAGCATGCAGCAGCTCGAAGAAATCACCGACCGGATCGAGCGTTCCCTGATGGAGCGCGGCGTCAAGGAGGTGCAGAGCTCCGAAATCGGCGAGCAGATCATGCATGAGCTGCATGATCTTGACCAGGTGGCCTATGTGCGTTTTGCCTCCGTTTACAGGTCGTTCAAGGATTTGAATGACTTCATGAAGGAAGTCAAAACGTTCCTTGAGCGGCGCGAGCAGTCGCAGAAGAAGGCTCCGGTTGAAAAATGACATTCGCAGCTGAAAAATTTCCGGTACGCTGAGCAGGACAGATCGAGGCACTTTTTTGTGTCGTTTTTCAAAAAAAGCACAGCCGTTCGTGGTGAGCTTGTCGAACCATGAACGGCTTTCAGAGGCACATGCGTCGTCCGTTCACCCTTCGACGGGCTCAGGGCGAACGGAATGTGATGTATCGCAGACTGTCGTATGTATATGAATGCTCCTAGAAAAAACACAATGCCTGAACAGGCCGGGCACGAAGACTACATGCGCATGGCCCTGGCCCTGGCGCGCAAGGGCGCCGGCCGGGTAAGCCCCAATCCCATGGTGGGTGCCGTGGTCGTGCGGGGCGGGCGCGTGGCCGGCTCCGGCTGCCATCGCGCATTCGGCGCCGCGCACGCCGAGGTGCATGCCCTGCGCCGGGCAGGCCGGGCAGCCCGCGGAGCCGATCTGTATGTCACGCTTGAGCCCTGCGCGCATTACGGCAAAACCCCGCCCTGTGTTGATGCGGTCATCGCCAGCGGCATTAAACGGGTGTTTGTCGGTCAGGTTGACCCGAATCCGGTTGTGCGCGGCCGCGGCATCCGCCGTTTGCGCGCCGCCGGCATTGAGGTTGCAGCCGGGATTTTGAAGGCCGAGTGCGCCGAGCTGAACGCGGCGTTCAGCAAATATATAACAACGGGCCTTCCGCTTGTAACGCTCAAGGCGGCCATGACGCTTGACGGCCGTATCGCCGCGCGGACCGGTGATTCGAAATGGATCAGCTGCGCGCGCTCGCGCAATCTTGTGCACCGCATGCGCGCTGAAGTCGATGCGGTGATGGTCGGCATCGGCACGGTCATGGCCGACAATCCGCGACTGAACGTTCGGCTCGGACGCACGTCTGCCCGCGACCCGTTGCGCATTGTTGTTGACAGCCGCCTGCGTATTGACCCGGCCTGCAATCTGCTGCAGCCCGCTCTGGCGCGCGGCACCCTGGTCATCACCGGGCACCGTGCCGCCGGCAGCCGCAAGGCCGACCTGCTGCGCAGCCGCGGCGCCGGGGTGCTCGGCTGCGCGCTGCGCGGCGCTCGCGTTGACCTTGCCTCGGCGATGCGCCTGCTTGGCAGGCGCGGCATCAGCCACATCCTGCTCGAAGGCGGCGCCGGCCTTTTCGGCGAAGCCCTGCGCCGAAGGATCGTCGACCGCGTCATGCTCTTTTACGCCCCCAGGCTGCTCGGCGGCTCGGACGGGGTGCCGCTGGCAGCCGGCCGCGGGCCGGCCCGCATCCATGACAGCGCAGCGCTGAGAGGCATGCGCGTGCGGCCGGTGGGAAGCGATTTTTTAGTGGAAGGCCGCCTGGGCTACGGCAGCCGGAAAAGGTGAGAGCGTATGTTTACCGGCCTTATCGAAACAACAGGAACTCTTGCCCGCTGCGACCGCACGCCGGGCGGCATGCGGCTGTTTTTGAGCAGCAGCCTGCCCGCGGCCGAGTTGAGCATGGGCGAGAGCATCGCGGTTGACGGTGTGTGCCTGACGGTGACGTCGTTTTCAGAAAAAGGCTTCAGCGTCGATGTATCGCCGGAAAGCCTGGCGGCAACCACCCTGGGAGCCAAAAAGACCGGCGCGCGCGTCAATCTCGAGCGGGCGATGAAGCTTTCAGACCGCTTGGGCGGGCATCTCGTGTCCGGCCATGTCGACGGGCAGGCCGTGCTGCAGTCGGCGCGGCGCACGGGTGAATTTACGCGGCTCGAGTTCAGCGCGCCCCGGAATGTGCTGGCGCTGATGATCGTCAAGGGGTCCGTGGCCGTCGACGGCATCAGCCTGACGATCAACACGGTTGAAAGCGGCTCGTTTTCTGTTATGATTATACCGCACACGCTCGCGCACACGACGTTGGGCGAGCGCTCGCCCGGCGACCGGGTCAATATCGAAAACGACCTGATCGGGAAATACGTCGAAAAGTTCGTCCGCTCCGGCTCGGGGGCCGGCGTCACGCGCGAGCTTCTGGAGAAACATAATTTTTTATAGCCGTATGCGCGGCACAGGAACCCGAGGTACAGCATGCCGATTAATCGAGTAATCAAGGCAATTGAGGAAATCAAAGCGGGCCGCATGGTCATACTGGTCGACGATGAAGACCGCGAAAACGAGGGCGACCTTACCATGGCGGCGGAATGCGTGACGCCTGAGGCAATCAATTTCATGGCCAAGTACGGGCGCGGCCTGGTCTGCCTTTCGCTCACGGAAGAGCGCTGCCGCGAGCTTGATCTGCCGATCATGGTTCAGGACAACACCTCGTCATTCCACACCGCTTTTACGGTCTCGATCGACGCGGTCAAGGGAACCACCACCGGCATCTCGGCCGCCGACCGTTCCCACACGATTCTGACCGCCATCGATGACGCCTGCAAGCCTGCCGATCTTGGCCGCCCCGGCCACGTGTTTCCGCTGCGCGCCATGCCCGGCGGGGTGCTGCGGCGCACGGGCCAGACCGAGGGCTCCGTCGACCTGTGCCGGCTGGCGGGTCTGAAGCCGGCCGGCATCATCTGTGAGATCATGAACGATGACGGCACCATGGCCCGCATGCCGCAGCTGGAGGTGTTCGCGCGCGAGCATAACCTGTGCATTGTCTCGGTTGCCGATATCATCAAGTACATGCTCACACGGGAATGCCTGGTCAAGCGCATGGTCGAGACCACGCTGCCCTCGCATTACGGCGGCGATTTCCACATGGTCGTCTATGAAAATATCGTCGACACGCACCATCACCTTGCCCTGGTCAAGGGCGAATGGGAGCCGGATGAGCCCGTGCTCGTGCGGGTGCATTCGGAGTGCCTGACAGGCGACGCGCTGGGGTCGATGCGCTGCGACTGCGGCGGCCAGCTCATGAGCGCCATGCAGCAGATTTCACGCGAAGGCAAGGGCATTGTCGTGTACATGCGGCAGGAGGGCCGCGGCATAGGATTTCTCAATAAAATCAGGGCCTATGCCCTGCAGGACAGGGGCCGCGATACGGTCGAGGCCAACGAGGAGCTGGGATTTGATGCCGATTTGCGCGATTACGGCATCGGCGCCCAGATACTGCGCGATCTGGGGGTTTCCAAGATCAGGCTGCTGACCAACAATCCTAAAAAAATTATCGGGCTTGAGGCCTACGGTCTTGAAATCGTCGAGCGCGTGTCGATTGAAATGCAGCCGCTGGCGCAGAACCTGCACTATCTTTCGACCAAGAAAAAGCGCATGGGGCACATTCTCAATCTTGACGTAAACGAAAAGCAGGAGTGACGCAGGGATATATACAGTGCCATCACAGAAAGGACGCTTATGGCTACGACATACGAAGGCAATTTAAACGCGCAGGGGTTCCGGTTCGCGATCGTGTGCAGCCGGTTTAATGATTTCATCGTCAACCGCCTGCAGGGCGGGGCCATGGACGCGCTCATGCGCCACGGCGCCGACGAGGACAAAGTCGATATCATCATCGTGCCGGGCGCTTTTGAGATTCCGCTGGCAGCCAAAAAAGTAGTGGCATCGGCAAAATACGACGCGGTGATCTGCCTGGGCACGATTATCCGAGGCGCGACGCCGCACTTTGAATACGTTGCCGCCGAGGTCTCAAAGGGCATTGCCGCGATCGCGCTCGAGAGCGGCATTCCGGTCACGTTCGGCATCCTGACGACCGAAAACATCGAGCAGGCAATCGAGCGCGCCGGCAGCAAATCAGGCAACAAGGGCTGGGATGCGGCCGTTTCCGCGATTGAAATGGTGAACCTGCTTAAAAATATATAGCCGTCAGCCCCTGGTGAAACTATCCGGCCGCGCTGCGGAAGCGACCCGCCAGCGCGCGCTCCGGCTGTTCTTTGAATTTTTATTAACGGCGGCATGCTACGCGCCCTGCACTACCTGATTGAGACAGTCAACTGATGAGCCGCAGAAAAGGCAGAAGTGTTGCCGTTCAGATTTTATATCAGCTGGAAATGAACGCCCAGGATATCGAGCAGGCCCTGCCGGAGTTCTGGGAGCATCACGCGCACAGCGATGAAACCAGGCAGTTCGCGGAGCGGATCGCCGGGGGCGTATGGCGCAACCGCGACAGGATTGATGCCATCATTACGGACACCGCGCGCAACTGGTCGCTTGAGCGTATCGCGCCTATTGACCGCAATATTCTGCGCGCAGCGATTTTTGAAGTGCTCTACTGTGATGATATCCCCTCAAAGGTAACCCTGAACGAGGCAATCGAGCTCGGCAAAAAATTCGGCTGCGACAAGTCGGGCGCGTTTATCAACGGCGTACTCGACAGCGTGGTCGCCGGCGCCGACTCCTTGAAAAAATAGAACCCGCGCCGGGCGCAATCAGCATGGAGGCTTCCGGATATGGCGAAAACAATTCTCGAATTCACATCAAGCCCCCGTAAAAACGGCAACAGCACCCTGCTGGCCCACGCGATAGCAGACGGCGCCCGCGCGTCCGGCTGCCGGGTTGAAACCGTCGACCTGGCTGCGCTCACAATCCGCCCCTGCACGGCCTGCGACAAATGCCACGCCGCAGACGACCGCTTCTGCATAATCAGGGATGACATGCAGAAGCTCTACGCGAAGGTTGTGGCGGCCGACGGCCTCATCTACGCAAGCCCGGTCTACTGGTTTACCGTCTCGGCGCAGCTCAAGCTCTTCATGGACCGCTGCTATGCCCTGGGCGGGCCGGGCGGCTATGCCTTGCGCGGCAAGCGCATGGCCGTGGCCCTTACCTATGGCGATGCGGATCCGTTCCGCTCCGGAGCGGTGAATGCCCTGCGAACCTTTCAGGACGCGTTTGCCTACGTGGAGGCCGTGTTTGTCGGTTCGGTGTACGCAACGGGACTCGCGCCCGGCGATGTGTTGAAGAAGAAGGCCCTGCTGAAGGAAGCGTTCATGCTCGGCAAAGCTTTGGCAGGGTAGAGCGTTTTTTATACCCACCACACTGTCCGTTCGCCCTGAGCCTGTCGAAGGGCAGAACGGGTCAGGTATAGCACCTCAGCCCG
>CAIRTM010000025.1 GCA_903881505.1 uncultured delta proteobacterium
CCATGCCCGCCTGGCAGGACGCGGTGCCGCGGCATCCTCGCGCTGATACGGACGTGCCGGCCGCGTTTTTAAACCGCCAGAACCACTGCGCGGAACAAAGCCTGCATCCGGCTTCGGCGCGCGTGTATATGCGGGCTTGCCGGATGCGAAGCCCTCGCCGGGTTGATACCGGGCTGCTTTCTGCCGGGCCAAAGACTCGCCGCGTTCTTTGTATCGTTGTACAGCGGCAGATCGCGCCTTGCGGGCCTTCATTTCAAAGCTCACACGCACAGCACGCCCCCCGTGCATTGTTCCGTCAAGATTCCGGACCGCCTGCGCGGCAGCCTCAGCGCAGTCCATCTCGACAAGCGCATAGCCTTTTTTCTGGCGCAATGTAACCCTGATGACTGTGCCGTACTGCGACAGCAGGCCCTTTACTTCATCAGCGTTAACAGAAAAGCAAAGATTACCGATGAATAGTCTCCTGTTTTCCATGAAAGCTCCTGCTGGAATGTGCATACTGTAAACAACCGGACCGCCCCGGATCCTGATAGTGCGTAAGGCGCGACAGCATCCGGCACTGCTGCGCCCAGCCGGCCGTGCATTCAGACACGCCGCGAAACAGACAACAGCCGGTAATATAATCCCAGCAGCCGGTTGGACCACCAGATCAGGGATGAAACGGTTACGATGCGGCGCACCTGCGGGCGGGTGATTTTTGCCTCGGAGGCTATGACGGCAGGATTGTTGCGGCTGAGGGCCAGAGTCTTGACGGCAAACAGCAGCGGCCAGATGCAAAACAGGCGGATGCGCCTGCTGCCCGCGGGCAGCAGCGATATATAGGTACAACCGCCGCGCAGATGGCGCTCGGCCTTGCCGGCAAGGTGTGCAACCACGCGCATTGCCCGATTTTGGTTTTCCGGAGCAAAAAGGCTGTCGCGTGTAAGCCCATGGGCTTCATAGAGATCGCGCGGAACAAACACCCAGCCGCGCTCATAGTCCTTGCGCATGCCGCGAATGATGTTAACCGTCTGAAGGGCCAGGCCGAATTCACGGCCGAGCTGCATGAGCCTGCCTGTGCGGGATGCGATCACAGGATCGTGCCAGGCAAAGACTTCGGTCAAAAGGTACCCCACCCTGCCCGCGACCTCGTGCATATAATCATCCATGGCCACCTCATCCTCGACAAAGGGGCCGTGTTCCTGCCAGCGCGCCATGCCGATCGAGGTATCGCACACATGGCGGATGACTATCTCGCAGGGTTCCTGCGGAAGCGCGCGCAGTCCGTCCAGTACGACATCAGCACGCCGCGCAACGTCGATTTCCGGATCTTCACGAGGCTCAAGCCCGGACATCTCCTGCATAAAGCCGCGCGCATCCTCGCGGCCCTGCATCACGGAAGCCCACAGGCGCAGCAGAACGGCTTTGCGTCCGGGCTGCAATCCGGCATGATCCTCAATGCAGTCGGCAATCCGGAACAGCAGGTAGGCGACGGTAACAATGTCCCGCAGGGGCACGGGCAGCTGTTCGATCGAGAGCGCGAACGTTCTGCTCACATTCCTAAGCATGTCATAGTGCTGTGTGCCGGCCATATCGTGTAATCCGCAAGAGGCGGTCAGCGTGCTCCGCCGACCAACAGCACAGCCCGACCAGGGCCGTGCCGCGCTCGTTAGATACAACCAGCGGCGGCCCTCAGGCGGGCGACCGTACGCTCCTGCCCGATTGCGGCGACCAGCTCAAAAAGGCCGGGGCCGGCCGACTGCCCGGTGCAGGCCGTACGAATCGCGTTGATGATCAGGCCGGGTTTGACGGCCTCGCGCTCGCACAGTTCACGCACCGCGTTTTCTATTGATGCGACGTCAAATACGGCAAGCCCCGCAAGTGCTTCGGCCGCTGCCGGAAGCAGTGTCTTGAGCCGTTCGTCTTTTTTGAGATTTTTGGCGACCGCCTGCTCCTCGAATTCAAAATCATCGGCAAAATACGGGCGTCCCCTGGTTGAAAAATCATTGATGGTATGCAGCCGCGTGCGAATCAGCTCCACGGTATCCCGAAACCACTGCTTCTTCCCGGCTGCATAGGACTCCTGCCACAGGCCGCTTCTCTGCAGCTCTGCCGCGACATACGGCAGCAGTTCATCCATGCCGAGCATGCTGATATAGCGCGCGTTCATCGACACCGCCTTGGGGTCGGTCCAGTTCACGGAGTCTCCCGGCGTATAGTTAAAAACCGAGTTGTGCCGGGCAATGCCGTCAAGATCAAAAGCCTCAATCAGCTCTTCACGGGTAAAAAATTCGCGGTCCTCGGAATTCGACCAGCCCAGCAGCAGCAGGAAATTGCACAGGGCCCACGGCAGAAATCCCCGCTCCTTGTAGTAGGCAACGGTGACGACCTCGCCGTGCTTGCGCTTGGAAATTTTTGCCTTTTTTGTGTCGAGCGTAAGCGATATATGGGCATAGACCGGCGGCGTGTACCCGAGCGCGCTCAAAATCAATATCTGGCGCGGCGTGTTGCCCAGTCCGTCCTGTCCCCGAATCACGTGGGTGATGCGGTCGGTCATATCGTCGATGGCGCTTGACAGCAGGTACAGCGGCTTGCCGTCCGAGCGCAGGATGACGAAATCCTCGATGTCGTCGTAGCGTTTCTCGACCCGGCCGTAGACACGGTCTTCGAAGGCTATACAGCCGTCCTGGCGCGGGGTCTTGAAACGCACGACACACGGCTGCCCTGACGCTGTGCGCTCCTCAATCTGCTGCGGTGTCAGGTTCCGGCAGGTTCCGTCGTATTTATAATCGAGCTTGTGCTCCTGGGCATGGGCGCGTTTGGCCTCGAGTTCCTCCTTGGTGCAGAAACAGCGGTAGGCGCTGCCCTGTTCAAGCAGCCTCCGCACGGCCTGCTGATGGGTTCCGAGGCGCTCTGATTGAAAATACGGCCCCTCATCCCACTGCAGGCCCATCCATTTGAGGCCGTCGAGAATTTCATCAATCGACTCCCGGGTGGAACGCTCCTCGTCAGTATCTTCGATCCTGAGCACAAACGTTCCGTTGTGCTTGCGGGCATACAGCCAGTTATACAATGCCGTGCGGGCGCCCCCGATATGCAGGTAGCCCGTCGGCGACGGTGCGAAACGTACACGAACCTCATTCATGTCTTTGCTGTCCTTTCAATTGCCTGCCTTCAAGGCGCCGGCGGCCAGCCAATAATGCTGCAACGCCCGATCCGGGTACCGCCATGCCCTGCCGGTTCATGACCAGTCCCGGCAACGAATGTATCAAAATTCGATAGCGGACACAACATTTAAGCGTTCCGCACCGCGCGGGCATCTGCGGACGGGCGCCCCTGATAAGCCTCTCGCATGGGTTGGCCGGCCCGCTTCGTATTGACACGGCCGCAAAGGACGCCTATAGTCGGACCGTTCGCCAGTGCACCCTCAGCCAGCAGGAACTGCCTCATGCACCGTTCACCGCCAGACCAGCCC
The DNA here is from genome assembly GCA_903881505.1 of uncultured delta proteobacterium. Lineage (GTDB taxonomy): Bacteria > Desulfobacterota > WTBG01 > CAIYCZ01 > CAIRTM01 > CAIRTM01. The sequence goes on from CAIRTM010000025.1 coordinate 3,455, forward strand.
CGCAGCGCGGTCATTTTCTTTACGCATGTTTTTGACCGTGAAACGCGCGCGGCATTCGCCAAGCTGGAGCGGGAGTCGGGCGGCCGTGCCGACCTGTATGTCCTGACCGATACGCCTGACCATGCGCCGCCCCTGACGGCAGGCACCCACCGGTTCGATTTCACGCTGCTGCTGAAAAACCATCCCGGGTCCCTGGGCAACCGGCTTGTCCCCGGCAACGGCCACCTGCCGGTCATATCATTTTACAGAGACCATCCTGCATACGATTATTACTGGGTCATCGAATACGACGTGCGTTTTACCGGCTCATGGAGGGATTTTTTCAGCGCGCTCGACACCAGTACCGCCGATTTGCTGGCAACGCATATACGCCGGTATGAAGATGAGCCTGAATGGTTCTGGTGGCAGACCCTGCAGGCGCCTGAAAGCCTTGCCGGGCTCACGCGCCTGAGGGCGTTCATGCCCCTGTACCGCATATCGCGGGCGGCGCTCACGCTTCTGTCCGGTTGCGCGGGCGGCAGCTGGCGCGGCCACTACGAATGTCTGGTGCCCAGCCTGCTGGGAAGCTGCGGATTGCGCCTCGAGGATATCGGCGGCGACGGTCCGTTCACACCACCCGGGCGGACAGGCCGCTTCTATACAACATTTCCATTCCGCGGTCACCTGCGGCACTTCGGCACCATGCGCCACAGGCCGCCGTTTGTGTTCTGGGGATCATGCAGGGATTGTCTCTACCACCCGGTTAAAAGCGGAACCGGGGGCTGGCGTGCCGGTGCAGTCAATGCCATGCTCTGCCTGGGATATTGCCTGAAACACCTGCTCTCGGCACACGGCCATGTTTTTCTGAAGGACCTGATGCGCCATTGGCGCCTGTGGTTTTTAACACTCATATAAACCTGCCGGCCGGACGACGCGGCCCTGAGCCCTTCAGCCGCCGCAGGACTCCAGGCGCTCCAGCAGTTCATCAAGCAGCAGCGGGTCATCATTCCACGCGCCAAGGTGCACAATCTCCACAGAGGAAGGTGCGCCGGCCCCTTCAACCATCGAGGGTATTTCATGCTCGCTGTGAATGCCCTCGGCGCTGATATTGACCGGGGCAACCAGAATCTTTTTAGCGCCTGTCTCGATCAGCCGACGGACAGAGGCTGCAATACCGGGTTCCTTGAACTCCATATATGCGAGAACGATGCTGCCCTCCCGAAACCCCTTCTCAACAAGAAGCTGTTTTGTTGCCAGCCGAAATGCGTCTTCCTGCGCGGGCTGCTTTTCAAAAAGCGCGTCCCAGGATGCGGGCTGACCGTGCGCCACGAGCAGGATGCCGACATCCGGCCGGGGCGTGTCCGCCGCAGCCGCCAATGCCCGATCAACATACATGCGCATCAGGCGCCGCGACCTCCACAGAGCATCAGTGACGCACAGCTCAACGCCGTACTGTTCGGGACGCAGGGCCCTGATTGCGGCAACTCCAGCCTCGAGATGGTCCGATTCCGTCATCCATACATTGAGCACAGTAATACGGGCCGCACCATCGTTGATTGCCCTCGCCGCTGCCTCATCCGGACCGGGCGCATCATCGGAATAGGCGATATAAAAACGGGCCGAAGGATCGTGCTTCTCGCGGTATGCGGCCTGGAGCCGCTGCATGGTGCGCATATGGATCAGGTTGTGAAAACTGCCGCCGGCCTCGAAATACTCATTCCTGACTTTGCTGAAAAAAAACGGCCTGAACGGCCACGGCACGAATGGAACACCGCTCTCATCCATCTCGTGGATCGCATGATTCCAGGCTTCGAAAGCGCCCTCGTAGGTGCGGGGCTCGCCGTGGGTATAATAGATGACGGCCGTATGCCCGGAAGAAGACGGAACCGGCTTCGCAGGTGCAGGCACATGCACATCGCCGGGCGCACCCAGGTACAGCGCGCAGGCAAGCAGGTATCCGCCTGCGAATGACGGAAGAAACAACCCGCAAGCCGCAAGCACACGGCGCATTCGTTTCAGCCGCAGCATCAGCGCAGCGCACAGGAACACGCACAGCAGGGCCGCGCAAGCATGGCCGGCCATGGACGAAGGCATGGCAATCAGATAGCGAACCGTCTCAAAGCCGGCACCAAGCGCAAGGAGCGCCATACAGAATATCTGCAGCCGGTTGACAGTGCCGCCCCCGCCGGGTTTTGCCGGTTCGGTCACAACGTTTACCTCGTCCATGAACTCATTATTCGGCAGACACTGCGCGTTGAGCCGTATCGGTTGAATGGCTCATGAGCTCTGCAATGGATGGCCGCTGTTCCTCTGAGAGTTTGGAATACCGGGCCAAATCATCGGCAACATCCTTCAAACCAATTTCCTCAAGACGTTTTCTTGTCGGCAGGCCGTCGGCAGAGCAGCCCCGGTATTCATAGTATTCATCGAGCATGCCGGGCAGCTCGATCGGGTTCGTCTCCCCGCGCATGGTGCCCTTGCGCGTATCGTCGGCGCGGGTGATGCCCTGCAGCGCGTTGAAGCAGCGCTCTATCTGATAGGCCCGCTCGGCCGACGTAAAAATCCGAGAGGGGTCGCGGCCGGTTATGGCTTCATACATCTCACCCAATTCATGCACCATGATCAGGGGGTCGCACCAGACATCGGAGTTGATGACCGCCAGAAAGCAGATGCCCAGGCAGTCCATGATCATCTTGTAGTTTTCCTGCCACCACACAACCCTCCCCTTGGCAACCGGGCTGAAGTGGTCGCCGATTTCCTCCGGTATACCGGCGCCGAACATTTTCTCGAGCATCTCGGTGTGGCCGATGATGGCGGCAAAGGGATGGCCTTTGAGATGATCGCCGCCGCGCGTGGCGACCGATGATGCCAGACTCATGGGAAGAGCAAACGTGCAGCTGTAGGGAAAGGACATGCCCTTGGTGTGGAAACCGTACTGCACGGCCCCGGATCCGATGCGCGAGGCCAGCGTGGGGGCGTTTTCCGCCATTGCGTCGCCGAAACCCTCGCGCCGGGCCGTACGCAGCATCAGGGTTTCAACCGCCACCACATCGCCCCACTTCACGTCAATACCGCCGGTTGCTTCGCTCGCCAGCAAACCCCGCTGAACACATTCCATGACAACGCCCGTGTTGAAGCCGAACTGGATGCAGTCCATGCCGAGACGGTTGGCGATGTCGGCAAGATGCAGCATGGCGGCGAAATTAAATATCCCGATGTGCGGCCCGAGGCTCAGCAGGTGGCCGTATTCAACCTTATCTCCCTTGTCGCCCTTGTAAGGACCTTCCCTCACCTCCCACTTCTGGGTGCAGGCCACCGGGCAGCCGTAACAGGCGGTCTGGCCTGTTTTATAGGTGCCGGTGAACAGATCAAGGTCATAGGCGTCAAGCTGCTCCTTCGTGAGCGGCTCCTGTTCATTTTTGACGCGGGTATGGTCGGCAATCTGGGAAAAATTGGTCAGCGTGCCGTACTGGCGCTTCAGCGATGTGCCCGGCCCCTTGAACCACGCATCCCGGTAGCGCTTTGAAATTTTCTTTGCCGCATCAGCATCAGCGCACGGCACCATGCCGGAAGCCTTGACGATGACGGCTTTGAGATTTTTCGAACCCATAACGCAGCCAAGACCTGTCCTGCCGTTGGTGCTGATGCGCTTTGTGCCGGACACAATATTGGCATAGCGCACCAGATTTTCGCCCGCCACGCCGATGCGAGCGGTTTCGCAGTCTCCATAGCGCTGATGAAGCCGCGCATCGGTTTCATACGTATCAAGGCCCCACAGATCGGCGGCATCAATTATTTCTGGTTTTTTCCCCTTCTCAATGCGGAGAACAACGGGCTTTTCCGACCTGCCCATAATCACGATGTGATCATAGCCGGCCTGTTTAAGCCGCACCGGGAAAAAACCGCCTGCGTTTGTGTCGCCGAAAATGCCGGTCAGGGGACTTTTGGCCGTAACGGTGAACCTGCTTGCACAGGGAAATTCCGTTCCCACGAGCGGTCCACAGCCGAAAATAAGCGGATTTGCCGGATCAAGCGCATCAACCGAGGGATTATCGCGCAGTTCATCGTAGAGCAGGCGCGCATTGACGCCCGCCCCGCCGATATAGCCTTCGATATAGTGTTCCGGCAGTGCTTCCTCCCGGGTTGTTCCGTTTGTAAGGTCAACGCGCAGGATGGTGCCTCTCCAGCCGGAATATTTTTTTTCACCAGATTTCATAGTTACCGGGTATTCCTGAATTAATTCAATGAATGTATTCCATAACGTATGTATATTTCAAAATACTGCGACTGCTCTGCTACATGTTCTCGTAACTGTTTGACTCCAAAACAATATAGGGAAACGATGAAAATGTGTCAATACAAACGCATCAGCAGACAATAGCGTGCATCAGCGAGCCGCAAAAATGGATCGAATTTCCTTCACCATCAGCAAAAACGCGAAAAAGTACAGGACAAGGAAATACGCGGGTGCGGGGAAAGCCGGGTGCAGCGAAGCAAGACGCGAAAAGATCACTGGTAAATCCCGCGACTGTGCCCAGTACGGAGCTGCTGCACAGCACAGGCCATACAGTTCTGTAAAGGTAAAAAGCGCCAGCAGCAGAAGCGCAAAAACAAAAGCTAAACGTGGTCCGTAGCCAAGCGCGGCAAAAAACACGCATGACAGGAACGCGGGATACGCAATCATAAAATAGTAAGATGGTATAGTTGTAATATTGTATACCGCGAGGTGCTTCAGGGCGAACAGATAAAAGGCGCCTGCGGTTGCACACGTCAGCAGCAGGCATAGAATCAATGGACACCAGTCTCGGATTTGACGTGTATTTTCTCTTCGCAGCGAAGTCTGCAGCCAGGCGAAAATCCCGCCAACGGCCAGCAGCATCAGGACACCGTAGACACGTTTGAAAGTTCGGGGCACCCCCAGAAATGACCAGCCGCTGGTCCAGAGATTGTCAAGGAAAAGCGACTTGGCAAAAACGCTCCTGAGATGACCGAAGCGCATACCCCCCAATACGTCCAGCACAGTCAGGCCGGATGTTTGGCAACGATTGGAAGCCTGATCGAAAAGAAACGTGCCAAACCGGGCATAAACCCACGCATGGTATGGGAAACTCGTCAGCAGATATCCGGCAAAAAATGCACAGCAGCCCAGGATACAGCAGCGGCGCGAAATCTTTGAGACAACGGCCAGGATCACAAAATACACCAGAACCGTCGGAAGCAGTACAAGTCCGGTCAGCTTGAACATCACTGATATTCCGGTAACAACTCCTGCGATACCGGCCTTCATACACGGACGGCCGGTACCGGCAATACGCATAGCGAGTATGACCGCAATACCAGCGAAGAAAAGAGCGAAGGCATCGTTTGCAACGCGTGATACGTGTATCATGTACATCGGCGACGCGGCAGCTGACAGGGCAAACAACCGATACAGCCGCTCGTCAGCCAGAATACGCCGAAGGGGATACAGCAAAAAAACAACAGCGAATGCGGCGGCCACAATGTTAATACATCGCAACAGATACACGGTTGATCGAAAATCCAGCACACTGCGGGACCAGGAGTATACCGGCGCCATGATAACATAATACAGCGGCGGATGCTGTGCCTGATACAGTTTGATCGGGACATCAGATGTACGCACAGGCGTGCCGGCGTAGAATGTTTCGTATGACTGTGCACCGATGCGCCGTGTTTGATCTGCGCTGTGTTTTGGGTGGGGATTTGCCACGATATCATCGTAGAGAGAAACGGGGACCTTTGCGCAGCCGTAGACAGGCAAAGAACGGTTTTCAACTATAGAGTGAATCACCGCAATATGCTGGTACTCGTCAGGGCCTTCAAGCGGGGGATAAAGGCATTGAATAGCCATTCCCCGGGCAATGAATACTGCGGCAAGCAGCAGAAGGAACCGGTCCGATTGGGCCGTCTTCACGTTCATGGGAATGCCTGCCATCGACGGGCCCACAGTGCAAGGGATATGTCTTGAGAATCGTTTCATTAAAGAAAAATCTGTGCGTTGGCTTACGGACGTTTTGTCGTCTGTGCATATGCTTCTGCCCGGGCTATAAGCCTGTCGATTGAGGCAGGCAGCGCGGGAGCATCCTGCGCATAGCACACAAGCATACCCCTTATTTTTTCCGTATCATTGGTGAGCTTGAAGACCGAAGCACCGAAGCGGGTCAGATCCTTCAGCTGGGATGCCCTGCAAAAGCGGCTCCACGAAGCAATGTCGAGCGCCACAGGCCGGGGCCGGGTGGCCAGAAAATTCCTGACAAACGCGTCTCCATGGGTAAGTCCGGCGCGGTGGATCCGTGCAAGCTCACGGGCTGTATCAGCCAGCAGGGCGTCATCGCCGGTCTGCGCGTAGGCCTGGGCGACCGATGGCGCGTCGACATACTGTGTCACAACGATGCCGAACTCGAACAGCAGGAAGTGGCGCGACTCGCCCCATGCAAGCAGCGCGGGTGTTGCAAGGCCCCGCTCCCTGAACGCCAGATAGCCGCGGCCTTCAAGCGCTGAACGGCCGGGTTGCAGGCGACGGAACATACCGTGATTCGGCCTCAGCCGGTAGCGCTTGATCATCACCTCGCCGGGAAAGCCCGGTGGCGCAGGCGCGCGGCGCACACTGCGGGACGTGTCCTGGCCGGCCTGCCGCACAATCTCCTGCAGCCACGCAGGGTGAAGCCCTTCGGCGGCATGCAGACGCATCCTGCCGATCCGCATGCACACATACCCTGGTTCTGATTGCGACTGTTGCACGGGCATTCTGCTGAGTAAAATTACTATACACTCTCTGGGGATTACAAGCGTACCTGACTGTCACAGGGCCGTATCGACATCCGGCTACAGGCCGGCATCCGGTTTGCGCGCTTCAATAAACAGATACTTGCCGCCGGGGCATACGGCAGCAGAACGGGTTTCGGATATGCGGTTCACACGCTCATTGCGTTTACTCAGAAAAAGCGTGCCGAACCGTATGAGCCATGCCATGGGCGTCATGAAGCGGTGTACGCTTTTAACACTGGATGCCCTGACGTCTGTGATCCGGAATCCGGCTGCTTCGAGCATGTTTGCCAGCTGGGGGAACAAAAGACAGTTACGGTAATGAGCCTCCGGGTCGTCTATGGTCTGGCTGCAGAAACCCGTGTTAATTGTTTTGCTGATCGAGCCGGTAAAAAGAAAACGTAGCCGTTTCTGCACTGAGGCATAATTATTGACGGTGACATACAACGTGCCTCCCGGTTTCAGTATGCGGTACAGCTCCCGAATCGCCTGAGCCGGGTTCCACAGGCGATGAAGGCCGTTTGCGCATACAGCTGCCTGGAACGAGGAATCAGGATAAGGCAACCCTCTGTTAAGGTTGACGGTTTGAAAGGGAAACCCCTGGGCGGCAAAATTCCCCGCGTCAATATCGGCGCAATGCACATCATAACCATGTTCACGCAGGAAGCTGGACAGAACTCCAGTGCCGGCAGGAACATCAAGAATTTTCACGGCAGGCTTCTCAGCAAGGACCCTGCGCAGCACATCATGGGAAAAACGTCCGCCGATGATCTGCAATCTGCTCATACTTTCACCCTCTTAAAAACTGAAGTTATGCTGGATAGTGCCCCGCGCACAAACTGGATATGTACCATGTACTCAGTGATGGTTCCCTGCGGCCTTCAGCAGGCGCCCGCAGGCATCCAGTACCTGCGCTGCCGTAATGCTGCGCATGCAGGAGAGATGATCGCATGGTTTCAGATAACACGGAACGCAGACAAGCGATGTATTGCGCACGATCAGGCTGCGGCGGTTATGCGGGGCAACGAACTCCGGGTCAGTGGGGCCGAACAGGGCCGCGACCGGCACATCGTGGGCGGCCGCCAGGTGCATAACCCCGGAATCGATGCCGACGAACAGGGCGGCGCCTGCAAGCAGCGCGCTCAGCTGGCGCAGCCCGATGGCGCCCGTTACATCAACGCAGGCAGCGCGGGCCGGGGGCTGCATGGCCGCCAGCACGGACTCATTGCAGTCGCGGCAGTCCGCGGCCCCAACGAGCACGCACGCGAGCCCATGGCGCTCAAGCAGCGCGTCCGCCACGCACGCGAAGCCGGCCGGATCCCATGCCTTTGCCTGACGGCGGCTTGAGGCGCCGGGCGAGAGTACGGCATAGCGCGCAGCAAGCGGACCGGGGACTTCGTATTTCTCCCGGGGCAGCAGCCCCACATAGCCGCCGTCGCATGGCGTGATCCCGAGCCCTTTGAGCAGCCTGGCGTTATTGCTCCAGCTGTTATGGCCCCGGATGGCCTCGCGCACATGCAGCAGACGGTCAAGCGGCGGGTGCCGGAAACCGGCCCTGAACGGTGCACCGCTGCAGGCGGCGATCAGCAGGCACTCTTCGGACCGTGACAGCGTGATAAAAAGATCGTAGCGCTCGCGGCGCACCTGGCGCACGAGGGACAGTGTGTCTCCAAGTCCTCCACGGCGGGGCCTGATCTCGTCGGCTAAACCGCTTGCCTCAAGCAGTTCGCGCAGATAGGGTTTGACGTATGAATGGATGACCGCCCCCGGGGCATGTTCCCGGAGGGTCTTGAGCAGGGGCAGGGCGAACAAGAGGTCGCCGATCTGGTTCAGGTGCAGAATTCCAATACGGTTCAGAAGCATAGCAGCTTTTAAAAGAAAAAATTATCGTCCTCAAGGGGTTCGATATCAGGCGCGGCGCCCGGGGCCGTAACGATCCGGTCGACCCACCAGTTGACATGGTGGTAGAAACAGGCCACCTCGCGGCACTCGCAGGAGGCGTCAAAATCGGCCAGTGACGACTCCAGCTGCGCGGTGGTTTCCTCGAACCGCCCGCGGCCGTCATACCCGGCAGGCCCTGCAAGAAGCGCCTTTTTGATACCGCGGAACGCCGGGCAGTGGTAGATGCCGGCGGGGGTGATCACCGTGCGAAAAAACTGCATGTGGCAGGTCCGCGGCTGCCGCTTGAGTTCATCGACCTTGCCGTCAAGAAGGGCCTGCAGGTTGACGCTCTGCAGAATGGCGATCCTGCCGCCGGCCGCGGCCTGTGCCTTTTCAAGGTTGGCGCGCATGACAGCCCGCAGCCGTGCCCCCCGCTCCGCGGCGGTCTCATTGAGAAGCGATTCACGCCCGGAGTCCTCCAGGCGCACCAGGCAGGGCTTGAACGACACATAATCGAAGCCGTACTGCAGGGCCAGGCGCACGGCGCTGTCCATCTCATCGATATTGGGCGCAAGCACGCGGCCTCCCGCCTCAATGCCGTCCCAGACTATCACGAACGAATAACCGAGGGACAGCGCCGGATACGCCTTCTTGATGTCATGGGCTTTCTGCAGGATCGTATGCAGATCGATGCCGACCTTCGGACGGTGGGCTTTTATGAATGTCTCGCGATTACCGGCATCAATGGAAAGGCGCAGCCAGTCCCGGCGCTCGAGGCGGTCTGCCACAGCCGCGACGCGTTCAAGGCGGGTCCCGTTGGTTACGATGCCGACCTGCAGGCCCAGGCGCTTGGCAAGGCTGACGACATCCTCGAAATCGCGGTGCAGTGTCGGTTCCCCGCCGCCGATCAGGATCACCGAAAGCAGCCCGTTTTCTTTGAGCGTTTCAAGACCGCGCTGGATATCGCCGTACTGCAGGTACTCGCCCGTATTGATAATGCCGGAATCGACGCAATGCGGGCAGGCGAAATTGCAGGCGGACGTCAGATCCAGGTTGATCGAAAGCGGACCGAATTGCGGTATCGCGCCCAAAGGGGCGCTGCGGCGCTGCCAGTCGATATATGCCCTCAGACGCCCGACAACCGATGCCTGCCTGAGTTTTGCGCTGAAGTCATGCTCCCTGCTGGGTAGTTTCTCCACTGTGCCTCTCCTGTCAGTGCGGCTGCAAGGGGTGGGATGCATATACCTGCTGCAGCATCCGCATGGTTGCAAGAATGTGCCCGGGGCCGATCAGCGGATGGTCGCAACTGCGGCACGCGTTCAAAAAGTCGTTCACCGAAAGCTGCAGCGGGTCATCGATCTCCATGCGCCGTCCTTCGCTGGCAAAGGCGATCCGGTACGTTTCCATGTCAATGACGCGCTGTGCCGTCAGGCCGTTGAAACCGAAGGCGAACGGCCGCGGCTGGCGCGTCGCCCTCACGAGATGCGCTTCGGCGCTGCAGCGCCCGGCTGAGGTCAGATAATCGAACGACACCGCCAGGCTGTCGGACCCGGGCGCCAGCACAAGATTCTCCAGCACCCCTTCGCCGAGAACGCTGTAGAGAAGGCTCAGGGCGTGCGGCATGGAATCGGGAATCATATCTCGACCCGCAGACAGCGGCGCAAGCCGGATATGAAAGGATCGAATCTGCTCGACAGGCGGCAGCCCGCACAGCTTTTCATAGGCCGGCAGCACGAACGGCCACTGTGAATTCATGGCAACGGTGAGGCCGCGGGCACGCGCGCTCTCAAGCAGCTCCGCAACCCGGCTGCAGTCGCACCCGCCGTTCCAGATAAACGGTTTTTCGCACAGCACATGTACGCCCGCCTCTAGGGCCCGCTCAAGATACCCTGCATGTGTTTCCGGGGGTGACGCTATCACCAGCGCATCGGGACGGCAGCGGTCGATGAACTGATCAAAATCATCGCAGGCATCGGCGCTGATCCCATACTCCTGCAGCCCGCGTGCGGCCTGCCGGGCCGACGACAGGCTGCGGTCCAGCACAGCGCTGACACGGGCACCGGCCGCATGGGCGTAGCGCGCGATATAGGCGCCGATGCCGTTGCGGCTGCGTCCTGCTCCGATAACCGCTATATTCATGCTGGCGTCATTACACATATTTGTCGGATACACATGCGTGGAATTTCTGCATACCTCCATTGGTGTGTCGTGCCCTTTTCCCGCCCGAGTTCGGCAAACGAGTCAGTTTCAATTCATCAACCATGCCAGCTTAGGTTTCAAACTCAGCGCAAACGCCTGCTTCGAACGGCCCATTATCGTGGTCGAAATCAGTTCGGTCGACAGCAGTGACACAACGAGCTTAAAAGTGCGCGACGCATGTCTATCGCCCCTTGACACTAAGCATTCGCTGCTTCCGCAGCCGCCTGACGACCAGGAAAAAAAACAGGGCGATAATGCTGGGTGCCATGATATCATATTCCAGATCAAATGTGCCGGTGGATGAAATATCCTCAATCCATTGCATGAGAGTAAACGCGAAAACGATCCCGACTATTGTTAAATATTCACGCTTCAAGGCAGTACGCCAGCTGAAATGAAGCTCGGAGGAAACCCAGAGCCGCGGCCGGGGAATAAATGCCGGGGTCTTTTCAGCCCAGTCCAGGTAGCGGCTGCCGAAATGCGACCGGAGGAATTCCTCCTCGGCAAACATGATACGTTCATAAAAAACGCAAAAGGCCAAAATCCCGATAATAAAAAACCATAAACTGCCGCTTGCAAGCAAAAAGCCTGTCAGCACGATTCCGTTTGCAACATAGAGAGGGTGACGGACTATCGAGTAAAATCCCGTTGTATTGAGAGTATCGGCAACCTGCCCCTTCTTTGTATTGCGCCCTGATGTCCTTTTGGGAACAAAGCCGACAATTGCCCCACGGAGCATTACCCCTGCGGCACTCACCCCGAGGCAAAGCCAGTCATATATATCTTCAACCATATCACCAAAACGCAATTCTATCCATCCTGAATTCTGCAGGGCACAGAACCAGACCGGCAGGAGCAGGAGAGGTATAAAACTTCTGTGGCGAAACAGGAATTCCCCCTGCCTGAGCATTGTTTTCCGAATCATCATAATCTGACTCCTCTGCACCTGCAGTATACCGGTGCCAGTGCTGCCGGAATAATCCCCGGAGACATCCGCCGCCGCAGCCGGGCACAGTGCCGCTAACTGGCTGGGGATTTATTCCCGCACCTCCGGAAGACGGTATATCTTATTGCCGTACAGCATGCCCGGCAGGAGCGCATACGCGAGCGCATCCTGCTCCATTTCAGGATCAGGCCCAACTGAAACAAGCCGGCTGCCGTCGGTAACGATGAACTGCCGTGCATCAATTTTCGGACGGTGAACGGTCATACGGTCCCCGACAAGATATGCATGCGTTTCACCGTACTGCATGACCGCCCGGCCCGGAAAATCCTGCGCCATGCTCAGCAATGGCCTGCCGATCATGGGGTGCTCGCAGTTTATGCCCATGATGTCAAGAATTGTCGCGGGCAGATCGATCTGGCTTGCAACCTGGTCATAGGTTCCCGGCTTGACGCCGGGCGCGATGATCAGGGCTGGGATATGAAATTTTTCTATTGGAATAAGTTCCTGCCCGCGCAGCCGGGTTGAATGGTCGGCAACGACCAGGAACAGCGTATTGTCATGGTACGGGGCTGATTTCGCCTTTTCGAAAAAACGCCCCATGGCGTAATCGGCATATTTGATCGCATTGTAGCGGCTTTCAGCGCGCTGTTCATACGGTTCAATCCGTCCGGCGGGAAACTCGAACGGATCATGATTGGTCGTAGTCAGCACCAGGGTAAAAAACGGCCTGTCCCCGTGCGACAGGAGCAGCTCATGCGTTTTATTGAAAAGGTCCTCATCTGATACGCCCCAGGAGCCTTCAAAAACCGGATTGATGTACTCATCCTGGTCATGGATATCGGTAAAGCCGTTGCCTGCGAAAAAAGCCTGCATGTTGTCCCAGGTGCTTTTGCCGCCGTACACGAACTCGGTGTGATAGCCCTCGCGCCTGAGCAGTTCGGCGATGGTAAAAAAATCCGTTCTGGATTTGGGAAGCTTCACAACGCTCTCGCCCGGCGTGGGCAGAAAACCGGATATGACCGCTTCTATGCCCCTGACCGTGCGTGTTCCGGTAGAGTACAGATTGGTAAACAGAAGCCCTTCCCTGCTCAAACGATCCAGATTCGGCGTAAGGGGCAGCCCGCCGAGACAGCCGACATATTCTGCGCCGAGGCTTTCCTGCATGATGATGACAAGATTCAGCGGACGGCTGCGCTCAAAACCCGAGCGCTGGTAATGCAGCAGCGGGCTGTTCCCGGGTGCGGAGTTGTCAAGCGCTACGCCGTTGAGCGCTTTCACACGCCGCAGGATCTCATCATCAGGCATCTTGCCGTACTTCAACGCCGGATCCTCTTCATGTTTCACAGACTGGTAGAATGCATAGCCGAGGCTGTAGGTCGAGTTTATGCCAAGCTGATTGACGAGATGATTCATTGAAAAAGCGGCATCGCTGATATTGACAGGCCGGTGCGTAAGGCTTGAGCGCATGCCGATGAACAAAAGCGGAACAACGGTGACGGCGAGCAGCAGCCTGGGGATGAATCCGGGAGCGGGAAGGGAACTGCAGCCGCGGGCCGACTTTTTGAATACCAGCCACGTCATGGCAGCTGTCACGGCAAGAGACGCCGCAAGCATCAGCGGATAGCCCTTTGCGATCATGAACGCAATCTCCGGCCCGGCGAGCATGTTGGCGAGAAAAATCCTGTCAGGCCTGGCGCTGAACTCATCCATATAGGAGAATGTTGCCATTTCCAGAAAAACAAATACGGCTGTCAGGACCGAAAAATACAGGGCAAACACAAAGCGTGATTTTCTGACAGCAGATGCGGGCAGGCAAACAAGAGCGATTACCGGAACGGCAAGGACATAGCACAGCATCACCGTATCCATGCGCAGTCCGACCGGCAGGACGTGAAGAAAGTTATCGACGTCCTTGATCGTAGCATAAAAATCAACACACAACGCTAACCTGAACCCCGTAAACACAACCAGAAAATTGATGAAGAAAAACATGGCCGGCGCGAGAATGCCCAAAGTACGGATATAGCCTGATTGTGTCGGTTCGCCGCATCTGGCCATAGGTGCAAGTTCTTTCATCGTTTTGATAATTTAAAGTTTTGTATTCTTTTTTTTAATCATATCCGTATTTGATTACTATGGTATTACATTCAAATTAAAATTTTTTAATAATGGGCTTGCGGCATGGTTAATGAAAAATCAAGCCCAGCGACCCTCAGTGCCTGGTACAGCACACGGCCGGACCGCCTGCATGTTACGTCTGTACCCGCACCCGCAAGTGTGATACCATGGCTGCGGCACAGAAACAACGCCATGACCGGGCGCGCTGCCTCACGCTGGCCGCTGACATTGTCGGGAGAAGGACCGGACTCCGATGGGACTGGAACTGCTGGAAGAACGCTATCAGGCCTTTATTGCCAAAAACCCGGGCTGCATGGACCAGCTGACGATACTTGCAGGCAGAAACAGCCTGATTCAGCTGGGCATGCGCGCCCTGCTTGACGGCATTACCGCGCGGATATGCCCCGCGTGCACGGCATGCTGCTGCCAGTGCATGCCGGTAGACGGCTGGTTTACCGAAGGCGACTACTTTATCTTCCGTGCTGCCAATGATGCGCCCTTTCATCTGCGCATCGACCATGGACTGCCAAACGGCTGCTCATTTCTGGGGCCGCATGGATGCGCGCTGCCGCCGGACTGCCGCCCGTTTCCCTGCGTCAAGGTAAACTGCAAAACCGTCAGCCGGGAACTTGATCTCTGCGGTTCGCTTGAAAAATTCACACGATATTATGAGGCACTTGACAGCCTGCAGGAGCAGCTGTGGCATCTCGTCCATCCTGAAACCGCACCTAATCCGCTACAGGGCAGCGCGGCATGACACCTCTATTCCGGCCGCGCCTGCTCAATCCGCCCTTCGGCGATCCGGCCCTGTATGTCGGACTGCAGGGAGAAGGCAGCGCATTGCTGTTCGACCTTGGCGATATCAGCCGCACGCCTGCCCGGCTGCTGCTTAAAATCTCCGATGTGTTTATATCACACACCCACATCGACCACTTTGTCGGCATCGACCATCTGCTGCGGCTCAATCTCGCCCGCAACCGCGTTCTGCGCCTGTACGGCCCGCCCGGCATTATCGCCAACATGGCCGGCAGGCTCAGGGGCTATACATGGAACCTGACGGACACCTATCCGTTCATGGTCGATGTGCACGAGATCGGCGCGCGCTCACTCAGGGTGCGGCGGTTTGCCTGCAGTGAAAAATTCAGGCCCGGTCCTGAACAGCGCCTGCCGTTTAACGGCACGGTTGTCGATCATCCTAACTACCGGGTGCTCACGCAGCGCCTCGATCACAACGGGATCGCCTCGCTTGCCTTCCGGCTCGAGGAGCATTGCCACATCAACATCAACAAAGACGCGCTCAACCGGCTCGGCCTGCCGAAGGGACCCTGGCTGCAGACGCTCAAAAAAAACATCCGCGAGGGGCGCCCCGGCTCCACGGTGATCGCGGTTCCTCCGGCGGACGGACGCCCGCCGCGCCCGTTCAGCCTTGAAGAGCTTGCGCGCGAGCTTGTACACATCAGCCGCGGCGAAACTGTTGCCTACGTGTCCGACAGCGGCTCCACGCCCGGAAATGAAAAAAAAATCAAAAAACTTGCCGCCGGCGTTGACCGCTTCTTCTGCGAGGCAGCCTTTCTGGAGCGCGATTGCGCCAGGGCCGCCAGAAGCGGTCATTTCACCGCCCGGCAGGCCGGACTGCTGGCGCGCGCCTGCAATGTTAAAAAACTGACAGTATTCCATTTTTCCCCCCGTTATGAACGCCATCCCGAAGATCCTGCGGCTGAGGCCAGCGAAGCCTTTCGCATCGGATAAGCCTTTCTTTTTTCACGCCTGGCCTTGGTGTGCCGTACAGACAGTAATTTTTCCACTTGCATTTTTGATAAAAGCAGGGACAATGTGCCGTAAAAAAATTACGCCCTGCACGATGCACGGCATCGCTCCGGCGCCATATACACTTCTGGAGAAGCACAACACATGCGTACCCCGGCAACCGATCTGCTCTCAGCCCGCCAGGTTTCACAGCTTCTCAATATATCTGAAAACGAGCTCGAAAAATGGCGCAGTGCGG
>CAIRTM010000026.1 GCA_903881505.1 uncultured delta proteobacterium
AGGATGAGCACGATATGCAGTCCTACCTTGAGAACCAGCAGCAGAACCAGAACGCGACGATTGGCGACCTGATCAACGCCGCCCGCGCGCGCGCATCGGCCGCCGAGCCTGAGCAGGCGCCGGGCAAAGACGCGCAAACCGGCAGCGAGGAATAAGCGCGCAGCCTTCCGGCAGCGTACACATCCGGGAAGGGCGCGGCTCGCGCCCTTCCCTTTTTTCTTGCAAAGGCGCTGCCCCGGGCTGCGGCGCCGCGAAAGGAACGCACCATGAAACGGCATCCCTTTATGACCGGCTTTCTCTGGATGACAGTGTTTTGCGCGGTGTTTGTGGCCGCTGTCTGGGCCATGACGAGCCTGAACATGACCGCCTCGATCGGAAGCGCTTCGATTGGAAGCGCTTCCTCGGGCAAGGTCGCCGTGGTCGATATAGAAGGCATTATCAGCGGGTCGCGCGAAATCATCGAACGGCTCCATACGCTTCGAGACGATGACAAGGTCAAGGCGGTCGTACTCAGGATCGATTCGCCGGGCGGAACCGTGGGCCCGGCGCAGGAGGTCCACGAAGAGCTTATAAAACTGCAGAAAACCAAGCCGGTGGTGTCCTCGATGGGATCGGTAGCCGCCTCGGGAGGCTACTATATCGCGGTCGCCACGCAGAAAATATTCGCCAATCCCGGCACCATCACCGGCAGCATCGGCGTGCTGGTCGAGTCGGCGAACTTCGAGGAACTGCTCGACAAGGTTGGGCTGCGCAGCGAGGTGATTAAAAGCGAGGCCTACAAAGACACGCTCTCGCCGACCCGCACCATGCAGGCCGACGAGCGCGCACTGATACAGGCGGTTGTCGACAACATCCATACTCAATTCGTCAAGGCGGTCGCCGAGGGCCGCTCCCTGCCGATAGAGAAGGTGCTGGCCATTGCCGACGGGCGGATCCTGTCCGGCGAGCAGGCCCGCGAGGCCGGCCTTGTGGATGAGCTGGGCAATCTCTATGATGCGATCCAGGCAGCGGCCAAGCTTGCCGGCCTCGAAGGCAAACCCGACGTTCTGTATCCACCGAAAAAGAAACCTTCACTGCTTGAGTTTCTCCTTGAGACACGGCTGAACACACTGTTTGAGCAGTACCGGGGCATGAGCGCCGAATACATGATGGTCAGGTAACAGGCCCGCCAAGGGAAGGAATGTACACATGGCAATCGCAGAAATCAGCATCGTTCCCGTCGGAACGCAAACCACAAGCGTCAGCTCCTTTGTCGCAGGCGCGGTGACCGAGCTCAAGGCATCAGGGCTTGACTACAGGCTCACGCCGATGGGAACAATCATCGAGGGCGGCCTGGAGCAGGTCATGGCCGTGTGCACGCGCATGCACGCGAGCGCCTTCGCCGGGGGAGCCCTGCGCGTCTACACCACGATCAAGATCGACGACCGCCGCGACGGCGACGAAGGGCCGCGCATGGGCCACAAGGTCGCTTCGGTCGAGCGCAAGCTCAAAAGCTGACCAAACCGGAACAACGCTGTTGTGTTAGGATTTTAAAAACAATCGGTTTTGATCCCGATTTTTAGACAAAAAAGGCGGGGCCGCTTCTGCGGCCCTGCCTTGCCTGTTATTAAATCCGCAGCAAACTTCAAGGCACGGGAAAAACAGGGGCGGCCAAGGGGGCCGCCCCCTTCGCTCTGGAGGCCCTTACAGCACGGTTTCCAGGATCTGTATCGTGCCGCTGCAGGGGGTCATGTGCACATTGAACGTTCCCGCCGGCGTTCCGGCAGGCACGATCACCGTCAGCTGCAGTTCGTTTTTCACCAGCACGCCACCCTTGTACTTGACCACGGGCTTACTCTTGTAAACGGTGAACGAACCCACGGTGACCTTGGCATACGGGTTGAACCCGGGACCGCCGGTGATCTTCAATTTGAGCTTCTTTTCTTTCTTGATCAGCTTCTCTTCAAGCAGCGGCTTGTAGCTGATGGTCAAATCGCAGTCCTCAACGCATGCGTAGGATGTGCAGGCATACCCGTCGTCGCAGTGCGATGAACTGGTGCATTCCACGCAGCGGTCGCTCGCCTCGAGGCAATAGGGCGTTCCGCCCGAACAGGGATCGGCGACATCCGCGCAGGTACCGCCTGCACAGGTCTCGGCGCCGTTGCAGTACGCCCCGTCGCTGCAGTCACCTGCATTTCGGCATTCCACGCATTCGCTGTTTGCGCAGTAGGGCCTTTCCGCGGGGCAGTCAGCATCGGCTTCGCACCCGCCGCCCAGCGCATTGACCGCCGCGGCAACGTCGATCCTCGGCTTCACCCGGCTGCCGGCGCCCGAGCGCGTGTCGGTAACGGGCACGCCCGTGTCCTGCAGCGCTGTCAGCACCTCGGTCACGCTTGCATCAGGCTTTGCCTGTTTAAGAACCGCCCATGCGCCCGCGACATGCGGTGTTGCCATGGATGTTCCGCTCCAGGCCTCATAGGTTGTACCCGGCACGGATGAATTAATGCCGCTGCCCGGCGCGAGCAGGGAAAGGATATCTGCGCTGTTGGAATACGAGGAGACCTCGTCGGCCTTGGTGGTGCTGCCCACGCTCACCGCGCTTGAAATACAGCCGGGCGAGCTGATGGAACCCGTATAGGAATTATTGCCGCTTGCGATGACCGTGGCAATGCCGGCACTGCGCAGGGCATCGATTGCCGGCTTTTGGGATGCGCCATCACAATACGATGTATTGCTGCCGCCGCCAAGGCTCATGTTGACTGAAGCGATACTATAGGTATTACGCAGCGCATAAACGCGCTGCAGCCCCAAAATCTGATCAGAGGTCCAGGACAGTACGTCAGAGCCAAAATTGCTGAACACCTGTATGGCGATGATGTCGGCTTCCCGTGCAACGCCTGAAAACGTGGCGTTTCTGCCGGCCGCGATACCGGCCACATGCGTGCCGTGATCACAGCCGTTAAGACTCAGGCTGCAGTACGTGCCTGAGCCCGCAGCGGTCGACTCCTCAGCCCCGCCGGGGCACACCGTTGTAGACTGACCTGAAACAGTAGAAGAATAGCAGGCCTCGGACACGACCTTGCCGCTCAGAAAGGGATGGCTCTTGTCAACGCCGGTGTCGAGAATGGCAACGGTCCAGCCGTCGCCGGTGTAGCCGCCGAAGGTGCCATTGCCGTCAGCGCCGATCAGCGGCACACTGTCATCAAGCACGGGCGGAACCGGCACGTCCTCGACAACGTCAATGACATTCGGACTTTCGACCAAGGCCTCAAGGGTGGCCGGGTCGGCAAGCAGGGCCATGCCCGGAATGATCTGGAAACGTTTCACATGCAGGCCTGCCTCATCAGTGCCGGTGCGGCTTGCCACATCGTCAACAACCGCATCCTGCAGGCCGCGGATCACCTCGGGCCTGGAGGCAGACGTATCGGCGAAAAACCCGAAGGGCAGATCGCCGTCGCGCAGGCGCACGATCACGGGCAGTTTGCCCTTTGACTGCACTTTACTGATCAGGCCGCTGCCGGCTTTCTGGCCGGGCTCGGGGATGCTGCCGTAGACCTGCTCAACGAGCGCGTTCAGGCTTTCGACATCACCGGGCGTGGCGGGCGCGCTCAAAAAATCTGCGGCTGCGGAAAAGGAAGCGAAAGCAGCACACATAACGGCTGTCATCGCACACTGTACAATGCTTTGTTTCATGGTCTATCTCCTGCTTTTAATGCGTGGCACGTCCGTGCCGGACATGTGAACAACCTTCTGCAATAAATTGCAAAAAGCATACCGGAAAACTATTTTATAAATAAATTTAATAAAATCAAAAAAAATATGCCCGGAAGCCCGGCAATAATGCATACTAACCACTATGCATTTGATAATTATTTAACACCATATTCCAAAAAGCGCCATTCTGCTGCCCAATGCCGCCTCACCTTTGGATTCGGCGCGGCAGGCCGCCCAGTGCCGAAAAGCGTCACCTCGAATGACAAAATTCTGTTAGTCGGGAGTTCGGAGTGGCAGGAACAGCGCCCTGCGATTGCCCTGCACGGTGCAGGCCGGGATATCTAAGCGCAACCCGATAACCGCCTAGAGCATGTTACAAAATGCCGCAGCCGCTTTTGATTGGTCTATCCGAGACGACAGCGCGATTACGGCATTTTGTTACATGCTGTCATATACGGCGGCACACTGAAAAAATGAACGGGCGGGAATTACAGATGAGGGCCTGATGTTACGCGGGCCGCTCCCGGTCCGCAGCAAAAAGTCCCCGCACTTCTTCACGGATATTTCCGTGATAGCGAGGCCCCACGTGAGACACAACACGCGCTGAAAACAGGCTGGCGATCCGGCCGCTGAGATCGAGGCTGAAGCCGTTGGTGAGACCGTAGAGCAGCCCGGCCGCATAGGAATCCCCCGCCCCGGTCGTGTCGACGGCCTTCACAATCTGGGGAGCGACCCTGAGCGTACAGCCGTCCAGATGCACAAGCGAGCCCCGTTCGCCATCGGTGATGGCCACGCCGGGACACATGGCCGTCAGGGCGCGCAGGGCCGAGCCGGTATCGGGCGCGCCGGTCAATGCGCAGGCCTCCTGCGCGTTGGCGAACAGCAGGTCGACATCCCCGTCCAGCAGTTTCAAAAAAAGGTCACGGTGGCGCTCGATGCAAAAGGCATCAGAGGCGGTAAAGGCGATTTTGACCCCGGCACGCCGGGCCAGTTTGACCGCATGCAGCATGGTTTCGGTCGCCATGGCGCTGTCGAACAGGTATCCCTCAAGATATATGTAATCACTGCTCTGAAGCTGCTGCGCGTCAATATAGTCCGGCGCGATCTCGCTCGATACGCCCAGGCAGGTCAGCATGGTGCGCTGGGCATCCCCGGAGATGAGCACAACGCATGAACCGCTTATACCCTCCCGCAGCCGCGGAATAAACTGAACGCCGCTTGATGCCATGCTGCGCCGGTAGAGCTCCCCGAAGGCATCCCCGGCAACCGCGCCGCACAGGCCGGCAGTGCCGCCCAGCTGCACGATGCCATACACCGTGTTGGCGGCACTGCCTCCGGCAGCGGTCTGCAGGCGGCATGAAAGGGTATCAGGTGAAAAAGCATCAGTGCCAAGCAGCCGTTTGAGCACCTGCTCCTGACGGCTGCGCTCCGTGAGGTACATATTGCCTTTTTCAATGCCGAGTTCCCGGAAAACAGCATCCTCAACCTCCACCTGCACGTCGACAAGGGCGCTGCCGAAAGCGTATACGTTCAGCTTCATACGTATCCCTTCTGCGCGTGCGCAAACGTGTCCGCAAGGGTCATCTGCGCGTTCCGGGAGAATTTTTCGAGAAGCCCGGGCCGCCCGGCCGCGATTTTCGCGCTATGCCGGGCAATGGCATCCCAGAGCAGGCGCGGAGCCTTGTACTGGCCGTACGCCCCGTCAAGCGGACTGCCTTCCAGCAGGGCGAACAGATAGTCGATTTCCTCGTCGGTATAGGTCGGCACCAGGGCATACCCCTGCGCGACCCGAAGTGCCTCGGGGCTGTTAAATTCAAAACTCTTCCGCCACCATGCGGCATAGCGCTCAAAGCCGCCCTGCCCCAGCAGTTCATCCGCGACCGCGCGGGCCGCGTGATAGCCGCACATCAGGGCGCCCTGCACCTCGACTTCCACGTAGGCGGCCGCATCCCCGATGGCAAGCACATTGCCCCGCCAGGGAACCGGCAGGGACGTATAGGCCTTGACCGTGCAGGCGGTACGGCCGGTGACACGGGCGGATGCGAAACGGCCGGCGGCGGGGCCGGTGCGGGTGAAAGCTTCAAAAATCTGCTCGGGCCGCTGCTGCTCGCTGCCCATCACCACCAGATCGGCAACGCCGCCGTGCAGCGACGGATCGAGAATAACCGGCGCATAGGAGCCGTAGGCCATGCCCATATGCCACTGCATGACCGCTGGGTCAAATCCCGTGACGCCTTCAAGCGCGTAGATGATACACAGCGCGGTCGCGAAATGCGTACGCTGGGCATTCATGCCCAGCGATGCGAGCGTGCGGGAATTGACCCCGTCTGCGGCCAGCAGCTTTGCGGCCGTGAACTTCACGGCCCTGCCGTCATGCACGCCGTGCACGTATACATGGTCGCCGTGATCAACGGCAGCGGTCGCCAGCGTGCCGCTGCGGTACTCGACGCCGGAGCGCAGACAGCGCTCAAGCAGCCCGGCGAGCAGCCGGCCCTTGTCGAATTTAACCGCGACCGGCCTGCCGTCCGCGTAGCGGAACCTGACCGTGCGGCCCGAGGCCGAAACAAAACGGGTTTCGGTTATAGGGTGCAGCGGGCCTGCGTAGGCAACCTCAAAGCCGTTGGAGGGAAAAACGATGCGTCCCGGTTCGAGTTCGATATTCTCATGCTCATAGTTTTCATCCATGACAAACTGCTGGCAGCAGGCGCGCCGGACAATCGAAATATCCTCGAATTTTTCCAGCAGCAGCACCCGCAGACCCGCGTCGGCCGCCCCGGCGGCCGCCATCAGCCCGGCCGGCCCGGCTCCGTTGATGATAAGATCATACTGCATGCCCGCACTCCCTGTGCTCAATACCGTCATACAATGCCGCAGTACACCGCAGGCGAAACACTATATAAAACCGACCGGGCTTTTACAAGTGAAAAGGCGCCCTGCCCGGTGCCGGCTGCGCCCGCATTTGCCGCTTGACAGACCGGGCCTGCCGTTGCATAACCTAAACCGCACACGAAACGAGGACAAACCGCATACTGCCGACGCGCACACGACATGCTGAACCTTGAACGATCAAGCGGCCTGCTGCTGCACATCACGAGCCTGCCGGGGCCTTTCGGCATCGGCACCCTCGGGCCTGAAGCGCGCCGCTTCTGCGACCTGCTCGCGCTCGGCGGCCAGCGCTGCTGGCAGATCCTGCCGTTCGGCCCGGTCACGCCGTATATGGGGTACAGCCCCTACGCCTCCCCGTCAACATTCGCCGGCAATGATCTGCTCATCAGCCTTGAGTTGCTGGCGGGCTGCCACTGGTGCCCGATCACCCCGGCAGCCCTGACGCGGATCGATGAGGATTTTGTCGATTTTGACGCTGTCTGCCGCATCAAGCGCCCGCTGCTTGAGCAGTCCGAGACATACTTTTTTGCAGCGGCCTGCGATGATGAACTGTTGAAATATGAACACTTCGTCCAGGAACACGCGGGCTGGCTTGACGACTATGCCCTGTTCTCCGCCCTGGCGGAGTTCTTTGATACCAGCAGCTGGGCCTCATGGCCGCAGCCGATCGCGCAGCGCTCGGCGCAGGCGCTGGAAGAGTGGCAGCGCCGCCTCGCCCCGCGCGTCAGGTACCACCGCTTCATCCAGTATCTTTTTTTCACACAGTGGCAGTCGCTCAAGCGCTACTGCAATGAACGCGGCGTGCTGCTGGTCGGTGATATCCCCATCTATGTAACCTTTGAAAGCGCCGATGCCTGGGCCAATCCCGGCATTTTCGAGCATGACCCCTCCACCGGCGAACCCGCTCGCGTTGCCGGCGTGCCCCCGGATTATTTCAGCGAAACAGGGCAGCGCTGGGGCAATCCCCTGTACTGCTGGCATGCGCAGGACGGAGGCCTGCATCCCGATACCCTGGCCTGGTGGGTGGCACGGATCCGCCATCACAGCGCCATGGTCGACATGCTGCGCATTGATCATTTCCGCGGATTTGATTCCTACTGGGCGATCCCCGCGCAAGCGCAGACAGCGGTTGACGGGACATGGGAAAAAGGACCGGGCCCCGCCTTTTTCGAGCATCTGAAATCCGAGCTGGGCAACCTGAACCTGATCGCCGAAGATCTCGGCATCATTACGCCGGCTGTCGAAGAGCTGCGCGCGCAGGCCGGACTGCCCGGCATGAAAGTGCTGCAGTTCGCTTTTGACGGCGACAGCAGCAACAGCTTCCTGCCGCATACATACTGCGATACGGACTGCATTGTCTATACGGGCACGCATGACAACAACACGACCAACGGGTGGTTTTACGGCGGGGAAATTGACGATGCCACCCGTGCCTATGTCATGGACTATATCGGCACGGCCGGCTTCAGCGATTTTCACTGGAATATGATACGGCTTGCCATGCAGTCAACCGCGCGCCTGGCAATTATACCCGCCCAGGATGTGCTCGGCTACGGCGAGGAGCTGCGCATGAACCGTCCCGGCACGCTTGACGGGCGCAACTGGTCATGGAAGCTGCGCGGCAACGCACTGACACCTGACCACATGCAGCGCCTGCGCCGCCTGGGCTGCCTCTACGGCCGCATACCCGAAAGCCCGGCTGCCTGAGAACAGCCGCGGTTTTTCTTCTCACGCGCACCCATAAAAAAACCCCTGCGGCCGCGGAGGGCGCAGGGGCCTGAACTATGCGCAATGAGGAAACGACCGCTATTTCGCCGGTACGATGGCGTCCTTACAGGATTTCTGCAGCCTGAACTTCACCACGGTTTTGGCGGGGATTTTAATCTCCGCGCCGGTGGCGGGGTTGCGGCCCGTGCGGGCCTTGCGTTTATCCTTGATCAGTTTTCCGAAGCCGGGCAGCACGAACGCACCCTTTTTCTTGGTTTCCTTGTAGGCCAGATCGGTCAGGGCATCAAAAAAACCGCCGATTTCACTTTTCTTCATCGCGAGTTCGTCGGCAAGCGCGGCGACGACCTGTGCCTTGGTCAGGGGTTTCTGTTTCTCGGTCATACGTTTCCTCCTCATGCTATGGGTTAATACAGCGTTGGATACGGGCGCGATACATTCTTGTATCGCCCCTTATAGTTGATAATCAAACCGAATTCAAGCAAAAAAACGCATCTGCGCTGACCTCAGCACGGGCGTATTTCAACCCGTCCTGCAAGATGTTTTTTAACGGCAGCAAGCGGCACCTGGCCGCGGTGGAATATGCCCGCGGCCAGGGCGGCCTCGGCCCCGGTGCGCTCAAACAGCGCGGCGAAATGCTCCGGGCAGCCCGCTCCGCTGGAGGCAATGACCGGTATGCTGACAGCCCCTTTCACGGCGTTGATCAGCTCAAGATCAAAACCGCCGCCGGTGCCGTCGCGGTCGATGCAGTTGAGCAGGATTTCTCCGGCCCCCAGCTCCTGGCACACGCGGGCCAGCGTTACCGCATCCACGGGACGGCCTTCGCGCCCCCCCCTGACAGTGCATTCATACCAGCACCAGCGCTCGCCGCGCGGGCCCGGCACATCGGTCGCAATAACGTGATGCGGCACCGCATCGGGTGATTCGACGTACACCCGGCGCGGATCGATTGAAATCACGACGGCCTGGCTGCCGTACACACGCGAAATCTGCTCAATCGAACTTGCACCGGTTGCGCGCCCTGTTTTAAGAAACTCCTCGACGATTCCGACCGCATCGCTGCCGATTGATATTTTGTCGGCCCCGGACCGGAAATACTCCGCGGCAACGTCAAGGGCCGTGTGCAGGCGGCCGTCACCGTCACGATATTCTCGGATGCCCCCGCCGATCGTAAGCGGCACAAACACATGGCGCGACGTCTTCTGCAGCACATCGAGCATGGGCATGTCGGCCAGGGGGCAGTTGCGGAATGCGGTGATATTCAGGAAGGTGATCTCATCGGCGCCCTCTTCATAATAGCGCCGGGCCATATCCACCGGCACTCCGAGGTTGCGGACTCCGTCCGCGTCGCGCACGTCATACTGATCCCCCTTGGTCACCACCAGCTCTCCCCGGTCATCAGCGCGCACGTCAAGACAGGCGATGATGCGGCGCGCAAGCCGTGTCTCGGACGGGCAGCGGCCCGGAACGGACGCGCAGGCACGGCCGGCGATAAAATTCTCGAGCATGCGCAGCCCGGGCCCGCCGCTTTTTTCAGGATGGAACTGGACGGCTGCTATATTGCCCCGCTGAATAGCGCTCGTAAACGCACCGCCGTAGTCGGTCTCAGTCAGCACAACGGCGCGTTCGAGCGGAACCACATGAAAGGAATGTACGAAATAAAACTTCTCATCGCCCGCAAGGCCGCTGAAAAGCCCGCTGGGCGCGCGCACCCGAATGCCGTTCCAGCCGATATGCGGCACGGCAAGTGTGCCGGGGCGCAGGCGCTGCACCGAGCCCGCAAGAACTCCCAGCCCGGGCACGCCGGGCGCCTCCTGGCTTGTTTCAAACAGGGCCTGCAGGCCCAGGCAGATCCCCAGGAAGGGACGGTCGGAGCGCAGATACTCCTGCAGGGGCGCAACATACCCCTTGGCCTTGAGAATTTGCATCATGGAGCCGAAACTGCCCACGCCCGGAAACACGAGCTTTTCAGCAGCGCTGATATCGCCGGGCTGTGCCGCGATGCGGACGGATTCCCCGGCGCGCTCGATCGCGTTGATAACGCTGCGCACGTTGCCGGCGCCGTAATCAAGGACGGTAATCATTGCCGTGACACTTTCATGTACGAAAAAAATTGACCCACCCGTAAAAGCAGGCTTGTGGGGACTTTTTTTACGGCTCCATCGTATGTGCACCTTATCACAAACACACGCAAAAAAACAGCGCCTGCTGCAGGCCTGACCCCATATTTTGTTTGCAGCTGAAGCGGGTACTGTCATACAATACACAGGCCCGCACAGCGGACCGGCCCGGCATGGAAGGCATGCGGTCTTTTTTATCCTGTTCTCCGGCGCACTCATGACCTACACTGATGCCCTCGATCCACAGCATATTGAAAAGGCACTGGCCGGCCGGACCATCGGGCAGCGCATTGTCTATTATCCACGCATAGACTCGACCAACCGGGCCGCCCGCGCGCTTGCCCTGCAGGGCAACGCCCACGGCTGGGTGGTGCTGGCCGATGAGCAGAGCGCAGGCCGTGGCCGCCTGGACCGCCGCTGGCGGTCATCGGCGGGCGAAGATGTTCTGGCAAGCATCATCATCCATCCGGAACTGGCCCCGGCGCAGGGCTTCCGGCTGACGATGATCGCCTCCATCGCGGTAGTGCTGGCCGTCAAACGGATCTGCGCAATTGCATGCGGCATAAAATGGCCCAATGATATTTGCCTGAACGGCAGAAAACTGTGCGGGATACTGTCCGAAGGCCAGACCGAAAATGAGCGCATGCAATTCATGGTGATCGGCATCGGGCTGAACGTAAACAGCAGCATGGCCGGCCGGAAAGATCTGGCATATACGGCCGTGTCGCTGCGCGACGCCGCCGGCATCCCCTGCGACCGCACCGCGCTCGTCATCGCGCTGCTTGAGGAGTTCGACGCGCTGTACGCAGCAGTCCACGAAAACGCCGGCGAGCATATCCGGCAGCTGTGGCAGCAGCATGCGATGATGCTCGGCCGGCAGGTCTCGATCACGGGCGGCGATACTGTTGTATGCGGTATCGCCAGCGCCGTTACGCCCGACGGAAGCCTTATCGTGCGCGATGATCAGGGCCGCGATCACAGTATCGTCTGCGGCGATCTGTCGCTGCGCCTGAACAGCTAGCGTAGTGTCAACGTCACGGGTTTTTCGCTGGTTATTATGGAACGAATCATTTTCTACAACGGCACGCTGCAGGCAGAAAGCGCCCGCCCGCTCAGCCGCGCCGTGCATTACGGCGACGGGGTATTCGAAACCATGCGCGCCCGCAACGGCCGCGTGTTCCGGCTGTCCGAACATTTTGAGCGCCTGAGCGCCGGGCTGAACGTTTTACGCATAACGCTGCCTGAGACCGCGAAGCTTGCCGCAGCCGTTGACGGCCTGCTTCGGGCAAATGCCTTACCCGAGGCAGTCGTTAAAATAATCGCATTCCGCGGCGGTCCGGCCGGCCCCCTGCCTGCCGTACATGCGCCCTGCGTGCTGATTACCGCCGAACCCTTCGACCATGGCATGCTTGCGCGCAACGCTGCCGGTATCAGCGCCAGGATCGTCTCCCTGCGCCGTGATGAAACCTCCCCCTTGAGCGGCATAAAGAGCCTGAATTATCTCGTCAATATTATGGCGCGCATGGAGGCGGCCGATTCCGGCGACCGCGAGGCCCTGCTGCTCAACCGAGGCGGATGCGTGGCTGAAGGCGCAACCAGCACTGTGTTCATGGTCAGCTCCGGCTCGCTGCGCACCCCGCCGCTCAGCTCCGGCGCGCTGCCCGGCATTACCCGCGCAGCCGTGCTTAAAATCGCGCGCTCGCTCGATCTTGACTGCGCTGAAGCCGATATCGCGCCCGCGGAGCTCAAAGGCGCTGATGAAATTTTTCTGACCAATGCGGGATCCGGCGTGATGCCGCTGATCATGCTTGACGGGAGATCAGTCGGCGCGGGCCGGCCGGGGCCAGTGACCCTGCGCTGCCAGGCAGCGTATAACGAAACCTTCGCACGGGAAACGGGACGGCGTACATGAAAATCAATGCGGCTGAATTTTATAAAAGTTTTTTCAAGTGTGCCGACCTGCCTGCGCCCGAGTTTCCCGAAATAGCATTTGCCGGACGCTCCAATGTCGGCAAGTCCTCGCTGATCAACCGGCTGCTCAACCGCCGCGGCCTTGCAAAGACAAGCTCAACGCCGGGCAGGACCCAGTCGATTAACTTTATCATGGTCAATCAGGCCCTGTTTCTGGTTGATCTGCCGGGCTACGGCTACGCCAAAGTGCCGCTGGAGGTTAAAAAGCACTGGGGTAAACTGATTCAGGACTATCTGCGGCAGCGCGCCTGCCTGGAGCTGCTGGTTCTGATCGTGGATGCGCGCCGCAGCGGCACCGACGATGAAAAACTTTTTGTGCAGTGGCTCGACCAGCACGCCATACCCTGGATGCTCGTGTTGACCAAAACCGACAAGCTCAAAAATGCCGAACGGGGGCGCGCCCGGCGGCACTGGCAGGACTTCCTCGGCACCGGCGGCGCCGTCGAATTTTCAGCCGTCAGCGGCGAGGGCCGCGACAAGCTGTGGCGCGCAATCGAAGCGGCCATGCGGGCCGGCGGCGATAAAAGTGCTTGAAGTTGCCGGGGCTTTGCAGTAACCTGTGCGCTTAAATTTGAACGCACCAGCTTGCGCCCGACACGAAAGGCACCCGCGATGAAACTCCTGGTCACCGGCGGAGCCGGCTTTATCGGCTCGAACTTCATCCGCTTTATGAATGCGCGGCATCCGCAGTATGCAGTCACGAACTTCGACGCGCTGACCTACGCCGGCAACCTGGAAAACCTGGAGGGCATATCCGAGTCGTCCAGCTACCGCTTTATCCGGGGCGACATCCGCGACCGGCAGGCCGTCGACAGCCTGCTGGCCGAAGGATTCGACGCGATCATCAATTTCGCGGCCGAATCGCACGTTGACCGCAGCATCGACAACGCCGCCGTGTTCGTCGAGACCAACGTGCTCGGCACGCAGGTGCTGCTGGACGCCGCGCTGCGCAACAAGGTCACGCTGTACCTGCAGGTTTCAACCGATGAGGTCTACGGCTCTCTCGGCCCCGAAGGACTCTTCACCGAACGCACGCCGATTTCCCCCAACAGTCCGTATTCGGCCAGCAAGGCCTCGGCCGATTTATTCGTGCGCGCCTGGAATGAAACCTTCGGTCTCAAAACGCTCATTACCCGCTGCTCCAACAATTACGGCCCCTACCAGTTTCCCGAAAAGCTGATCCCGTTGTTCATCACCAACGCGCTTGCCGGCGAGCATCTGCCGCTCTACGGCGACGGGCTCAACGTGCGCGACTGGATCTACGTTGAAGACCACTGCAGCGCGATCGACACGGTCCTGCATCACGGCCGGCCGGGCCAGGTGTACAATATCGGCGGCAATGCGGAAAAAACCAACCGCGAGATTACCGCCACCATCCTGCAGCAGCTGGGCAAGCCCGAATCGCTCATCCGCCACGTGGCCGACCGGCCCGGCCATGACCGCCGCTACGCCATCGACAACACGAAAATCCGGCAGGAACTCGCCTGGCAGCCCGCCCATGATTTCGAGTCCGGCATGCGCGCAACAATTCAATGGTATCTCGACAACCGGGAATGGTGGCGGCGGGTCAAAAGCGGCGCTTACCGTGACTTCTACGAGCGCTGGTACGAAAAGCGCTGAGGAGCGCCATGCCCCGCAGCACGGCCGCGGCGACGTTTCACTCCGGTACCTCTCTTTCAGGATATCATACTGCACGTTATGAAACTATTGCTTATCGGCGCAAACGGCATGCTGGCCAGGGACGTAATTGAAGCGTTTCACGGCACCCATGAGCTTGTCACATGCGACCACCCGGACATCGACATACGCCAGGCTGATTCCGTCACGGCCTTCATTAAATGCCACCGGCCCGACTGGGTGCTGAACTGCGCGGCCTATACCGATGTCGACGGCGCGGAAACGCACCCTGATCTGGCCTTCGCGGTCAACGCCGACGGAGCCGGCATTCTTGCCCGCGCCTGCCGCGAGCAGAAAGCCCGGCTGTGCCACTTCAGCACCGACTTCGTGTTTGATGGAAACGCCCGGACTCCTTATCGCGAAACCGACCCGGCCGTCCCGCTCAGCGTATACGGTAATTCAAAGCTGGCCGGCGAGCAGAGGATTCAGGACACCTTCGACGACTACCTGATCGTGCGGACATCATGGATGTTCGGCCGCGGCGGTAAAAATTTCATTACAACCGTCTGCCGGCTTGCCGCCGAGAATCCGGATGTGCGGGTGGTTGATGATCAGCGAGGCAGCCCCACCAGCGCGTCCGACCTGGCCGCCATACTCAGGGTTGCGCTTGAAAAAAACCTGCACGGCATATATCATGCCTGCAACGCGGGCGTATGCAGCTGGTTTGAGCTTGCGCGCGAGGCCGTCGCGCTTTCGGGCATCGACAGCCGGGTCGTGCCGGTCTCAACGAGCCAGATGCCGCGCCCGGCGCGCAGGCCGGCGTTTTCAGCAATGGATTGCACTAAAATCAGCCGCGATTGCGGGCTGCAGATACGGCACTGGCGCGAGGCGCTGCGCGACTACATCGCGCAACTTTAAAAAAGCACCCACGGAAGCAGGAGAAAAAAAACACATGCGCACACTCATTACAGGCGGGGCGGGTTTTCTGGGCAGTCATTTATGCGACCGGTTCATCCAGGAGGGCCATGAGGTTATCTGCATGGACAACCTCATCACCGGCAACATGGACAATATCGCGCACCTGATCGGCAACAAGCGCTTCCGCTTCATCCATCACGATGTCACTGAATACATCTACGTCGAGGGCCCCCTCAACTACATCCTGCATTTCGCCTCGCCCGCCAGCCCGATCGATTACCTCGAGCTGCCGATCCAGACGCTGAAAGTGGGCTCCCTTGGCACGCACAAAGCGCTGGGGCTTGCCAAAAACAAAAAAGCGCGCCTGCTGCTGGCCTCGACCTCCGAGGTTTACGGCGATCCGCTCATCCACCCGCAGCCCGAGAGCTATTTCGGCAACGTGAGCCCGATCGGGCCGCGCGGCGTATACGACGAGGCCAAGCGCTTCGCCGAGGCCATCACCATGGCCTACCAGCGCTTTCACGGCGTGGAAACGCGCATCGTGCGCATCTTCAACACCTACGGGCCGCGCATGCGCCTGAACGACGGCCGGGTGGTGCCGGCCTTCCTCGGGCAGGCCCTGTCCGGCCGGCCCCTGACCGTCTTCGGCGACGGCTCCCAGACACGAAGCTTCTGCTATGTGTCCGATCTGGTCGAAGGCATCTACCGCCTGCTGCTTTCGGCCGAACCCGAGCCGGTCAATATCGGCAACCCGCATGAAATGACCATCATGCAGTTTGCCGAGCACGTGCAGAAAATCGCCGGCACCGCTCTGACGATCGAACAGAAACCCCTGCCGCAGGACGACCCCAAGGTGCGCCAGCCCGACATCACCAAGGCCCGCGCGATCCTGAACTGGGAACCGAAGGTGCCGTTTGAAGAGGGCATCCAGACAACAATGGAATTTTTCAAAAAAAAGATGGGAATCTAATGGCAGAACCATACCGTCCGCGCCTGCTTTTAATCATCGTCTGCGCCCTGATCATCGTGCAGATATTCGTCATCACATCGCTGAAGCAGAAACTTGAAGAGCAGATACTCGCGGCCCAGCAGGCGGTCAACACCCAGACCCTGCTGCAGGGGGCCCTTGTCAACCTGCTGGTTGAAAAAAAAATTATTGCGCGCGAAGACCTTCTGCGCGAGGCCGGCGACCTGTCGCGACAGTTCATGCCGGAGACCCAGGCCAAGGAGCCGCCGTTTGACACAAGCGGGCTTGCCCGGCCCGGTGCAGCCCCGCAGCAATAAGGCCAACGCCCGTCATTTCGGCGCATGCCGGATTCCAGGATAAAAAATTCCCGTCACCTTCCTGTGCCCGTCCGAAAAAAGCTGATGGGAATTCTGTCCCCGATGCATGTGCAGCTGCCAATGGCGGGGCTCACCCGTCCGGCATCCTGTCTTCCCTACAGCGACCGCGGCAGGGTAAAGCTGATTCTCGTGCCCCGGCCCAACGCGCTCTCGGCCCGAACCTGGCCGCCGTGCGCCTCGACGAACTTCTTCACAATCGCCAGCCCGAGCCCTGAACCGCCGGTTGTGCGGGAGCGGGACTTGTCCACACGGTAAAAACGCTCGAAGATATAGGGGAGCTTTTCTTCGGGAATACCCGCGCCGCTGTCGAGCAGCCAGACTTCTGCCATGCCGTTATTAACATCGATGCCGACCTCAAGGGTGCCGCCCTCGGGAGTATAGCGCAGGGCGTTGGCAACAAGGTTCGAGACAACCTGGCCGATGCGCTTGGGGTCAAGCATGACATAGCCGGGGTCCTGCAGGATTGTTTGAATGAGGGTAATACGCTTTGCCTCGATCTG
The DNA here is from genome assembly GCA_903881505.1 of uncultured delta proteobacterium. Taxonomy (GTDB): domain Bacteria; phylum Desulfobacterota; class WTBG01; order CAIYCZ01; family CAIRTM01; genus CAIRTM01. Next base: position 16,775 of record CAIRTM010000026.1, read on the forward strand.
GGTCAGGAACAGGGCCACGGACTGCAAAACGACATCCTGCAGGCAATGCGGCGCGGGAACCACATAAAACTCATCGAGTTCTGTTTTGGCAAGAATGGTCAACTCGCCGATAAGATGATCGAGATTCTCGATTTCGCTGCAGATTGCCCTCAGGTGCGGCTCCTGTTCAGCCGGCTCCATCGTGCGTTCGAGCAGGATCTCGGCATCGGTCAGCATGCGCGCCAGCGGGGAGCGCAACTCGTGGGAGATATCGGCAAACAACTCCCTGCGTGCGGCATAGTCGCGGGCGATGCGCTGCGACATGCCCGACATCGCCTGCGCCAGCTCACCGACCTCATCATGCGATGCAACCGTTATCGTCCTGCCGAAATTGCCCTGCGCCATTTCGCGCGCCGCCCGGGTGAGCTGGCGCAGGGGCCGGGTCAGGTAGCGCGACAGCAGGAGCACGCAGATCAAAAGCGACAAAAGCACCACCCCTTCTATCATCCAGGGCGGCAGAATGCGCAGGAACCGCTTGGTGATCGGGTACTCGCAGCGCACGATGAACTGCCGGCCGTCTCCTGCCCGGACAGGTACCGATACCACGGGGGAGAGCACCCTGCGGGGATAGGTGACCTCGAAAAGCCAGCCCTGCCGCACGGCCGTCTCAGCGGCGGATGCCGGGATGCAGTCAGGGCTGGCAAGCCCGGCGTCTAGGACACGGGCAACCGCGCAGCCGTCCGCCCCATACAGCGTAATGCTTGCGTTTTCTGATTCGTACAGGCGTTCAAGAACCGCTGCCGGACTTGCGCCTCCGGCGAGCCCATCCTCGATCAGGCGAGCGATGCGCTGCGTTTCATGAACGAGGATGTGCCGTATATGCGGCCGCAGCGGCGTGTGGGGTGTCAAACCAAGGTACAGGACCGTGATAATGGCAAAACTGCAGGCCATGCTGGCCAGAATCGACAGGCACAGCTTCCAGAAAAGTCCGATCCTGAAACCGGCCATGGATCAGTCGCCCTGAAACTTGTAGCCGGCGCCCCAGACCGTGATAATGTAGCGCGGCGTCTTGGGGCTGTCCTCGATTTTTCTGCGCAGGTGGCTGATATGGGCATCGATTGAACGGTCGAATGATTCCAGCTCGCGGCTGCGCAGGTCCTCGAGCAGCTTCTCGCGGCTGAACACAACGCCCGGATTGGAGGCCAGCAGCCACAGCAGGTTAAACTCGGTACCGGTCAGCACTATCCGGTGCTGAACCTGCGGATCGTGCACATCCTGCTTATACACTTCGCGCCGGACTGAATCAACCGTCAGTATCCCGTGGGTGATAACATCTTTATTGGCCTGCGACATGCGCTCGAAACGGTCATGGCGCAGGCGCGCCTTGATGCGGGCGACAAGCTCGCGCAGGCTGAACGGCTTGGTGATGTAGTCGTCGGCCCCGACTTCCAGTCCTGCAACGACATCGGCTTCATCAGTCCGCGCCGTGAGCATGATCACGGGAATCGTGCTTGATCTGCGTATTTCCCGGCAGACCTCAACACCATCAAGGCCCGGCATCATCAGATCAAGCACGATCAGGTCAGGGGCAAACGCTGCAGCTTTTTCCAGGCCCTGTACACCGTTCAGGGCGCTGTCGATCTCAAAGCCGAAATCCTGCATATACTTGGTCAGATTTTCAACCAGGCGCACATCATCATCAATAATCAATATCTTTGGCATGCCGCATCTCCCGTATATCCGGTTTACCGAACTCTCCGGCGAGTCAATCCATCAAACCCAACAATACAAAAACATATCACCATTCTTTCAACCCTGTCTGAATTTGTTAAAAAACATAGTATTTTCATCAAAAAACATCAAGCATAATTTTCAGATTTTTTTATTGGCTGTTTTGCCGTTTTTGTGTAAAGTGAAACAGCACCGCAGGTACGCTGATACGGTTGCGCACGTATCCAAGCCGGAAGCCCTGAAGGCGCCGGCTGCGTATCCATGCCCCGCCGTTCACGCTCCGGGGCGTACGGTATCATGACTGCACGGAGAAACATCGATGGACAGCCCAGATATAACCCGCAAAAAAATAGACAACGCCGATGGAACGATAACCCTGATTTTTTACAGCGGCCCGGCCGAAGTCGCCCGCACGGTTGTCGACAAAAACTATGACGTCATACAGCGCGAGGGCACTATTCCCGACGGCATTGTCCGCCAGTATTACGACAGCGGCCGGCTGCTTGCCGAGGCTGTGTACGCGAACAATATGCGCCACGGACTCACCACCCTTTACCGTGAGGACGGGTCCCTGTGGCTTGAAATACAGTTTCAAAACGACCGGGCGCAGGGAGCCACCCGCGAGTACTATCCGGGCGGTGTCCTGTTCAAGGAAACCCGTTTTCACAACGGCACGCTTGAAGGCATCAGCCGCGAATACTATGAAAACGGCGCGCTGAAGCTCGAATGGGAGGCCAGCGGCGGCAAGCCCGAGGGCATGTGCCGGGAATACTATGAGAACGGTCAGCTCAAAAGCGAACTGGAAAACGTCAGCGGCAGGCCCGAGGGTATTGTGCGTGAATTTTATGAAAACGGACAGCTCCGGTCGCGCGGCAACTACATCAACGGCAAACGCGAGGGACTTCTGCGCGAGTACTATGAAAACGGCGTCATGAAGGGCGAGTGGAACTACGCCAACGACATGCGCGAGGGCATCGCGCGTGAATATTTTGAAAACGGCGAAATCAAGTATCTGGACACCTTCAAGCGCGATCAGCGCATTAACCGCAAGGCCTACCTCGAGCGCGAGGACGCGGCGGCAGCGGCGCAGGAGCAGGACGAAATACAGCAGATCAAGGACCTGCTGGTGACCCACGGGGACAGCTACCTGAACTACCAGAACCAGATTCTGGAGCGGGTCCGGCTGCTGGAAAAGCGCCTGGTCAGCCTCGAGGAAACCCTGAAGGCAATCGCCGAACGACTGCCGTCCTGACCGGCACCCCTGCCATGCGCGCATCTGCCCGATACCGGCATCGAGCGCTGTATGCAGCCGCACTTGTGCTGGCATGCACGCTGCTGTACGCCGCCGGCTGCCGGCAGACGCCGCGGCATCACGCAGCCGCCGACATTACCCTGCTCACAACCAATGACCTGCATGGCAGGCTTGAACCGTTCATGGTTCAAAACGAGGGACACGCTCAATCAGCCGGCGGGTTTTCCGCTTTGGCCGCGTGCATGGACATGTGGGCGCAGCAGGCACCGGGTGCCGTGCTGCGCCTCAACAGCGGCGACACGCTGGCCGGACCGTATGCTGTCCATTTCGGCGGAGCGGCCCTGTTCGGAGCGCTTGGCCTGATGGGCATGGATGCCGCCGTTCCCGGCAACCATGAATTCGACCGCGGGCCGCGGGAGTTTGCCCGGGCACTCGATCACTGTCCGTTTCCGATGGTGGCCACCAACATGGAGATAGCCCCGGGACACGCGCTGGCTGGCAGGATACAACCTGTGATTGTGCTCGAGCGCTGCGGAGCGCGCCTGCTGATAGCGGGATTCATGACGCCGGAGCTGGCATATATTTCGAGCCCGGGATCCGGTATCAGGATACTGGACCCGGCATCCCCGCACATGCGGCGGCGGATCACAGACGCCATTGAACAGCACTCACCCGACCTTGTCATCGCGCTCACCCATCTGGGCCTTGAAGAAGACCGCCGACTTGCGCAGAGCATCCCGGAACTTGATGTGATCTGCGGAGGGCACTCGCACGACCTGCTGCCCGCCGGGCAGGAAGTCAGGGTCAGGCACGCAGGCGGGCGCCAGACCGTAATCGTGCAGGCCGGCGCCGGCGGCGCCGCGCTGGGCGTGCTGCGCATACGCGCTGCAGCGGGCGCCCAGCCGCAGTATACCTGGCTGCCGCAGAAAATAGACTCCTCATCGGGCCAGAGCCCGCGCCTGCAGGAGTTCATCGCGCGCTATCGCGCCCAGCTGCCGCCTGTCAGGGTGCTGACCGTGTCGGATACGGCGATTGACTGCCGGGGGGCAACGCTTCGCAGCCGTGAGGCGCCGATCGGCAATTATATCGCCGACAGCCTGCGCGAATATTGCGGCACGGATGTGGCGCTCTATAACGGCGGCGGCATACGGGGTGACTGCGTGGTTCCCGAGGGCCCGGTCACGAACCGGGATATCGAAACCATGCTGCCCTTTGATAACATGGCCGTGGTCATCAGCATGACCGGAGACGAACTCAGACAGGTGCTTGAGCGCAGTGTCGGGCACCTGCCACTGCCCTGGGGGGGGTTTCTGCAGGTAAGCGGATTAAACGTGCGCGTTGACCCGCAGGCACAGGCCGGATCAGGGAAGCGTATCGCGCATGTCGATGTTCGGGGGGACGGCGGGCTGTCTTCTCCCCTTGAAGGGGGACGGCGCTACCGCGTCGCGACCAATTCCTTCCTTGCGCGGGGCGGCAACGGTTATCACGAGTTCAGCCGGTCGCGGGCCGAACCATCGGCTGGAACAGCCGTGCGCGATATCATCATGCAGCGCATGAGCGCGCAGCCCCGGCTCGCGCTTGCAGCCGACGGCCGCATCAACATGACCACCGCCCCGGCGCAGAAACGCTGAAACACCCGGCCGCGGCTGCACGCGCTCAGGCCACCTCGGCAAGCTGGAGCAGGCAGCGCTCCGTATCCTGCCAGCCGAGGCAGGGATCGGTAATGGATTTACCGAACACATTCTCATTCAGGCTCTGCGTTCCCTCGACAAGGTAGCTTTCGATCATCAGCCCGCGCACATAGTCCTTCAGCAGGCTGTCGCTGGCGCGGCTTCGCATGACTTCCATGGCAATGCGCGGCTGCTGAAGAAAATGCTTGTTGGAATTGGCGTGATTCGTATCGACGATGATGACCGGATTGTCGAGGCCGCGCTTCTGATACTCGAGCGCGGTGCGCATCAGGTCCTCGTAGTGATAATTGGGTATGCAGTTGCCGTAGGGATCAACAGCGCCGCGCAGGATCGCGTGCGCCCAGGGATTGCCGGTGGTTCTGACCTCCCAGCGGTTATGCACGAACACATGCGAATGCTGCGCGGCATAAATGGCATTGAACATGACCGGCAGATCGCCGCTGGTCGGGTTTTTCATGCCAACCGGCACGTCAAGCGCGCTGGCGGTCAGGCGGTGCTGCTGGTTCTCGACCGAACGGGCCCCCACTGCATTGTAGCTGAGCAGGTCTTCAAGATACGGGGAGTTGCCGGGATAGAGCATCTCATCGGCGGCCGAAAGCCCGGTTTCGCGCAGGGCGCGGATATGCATGGCGCGGATGGCCGTGATGCCCGCGGCGATATTGGGCTCTTTGTGCGGGTCAGGCTGGTGCATCATGCCTTTGTAGCCGGTGCCGGTCGTGCGCGGTTTGTTGGTATAGATGCGGGGAATCAGCACGAGACGGTCGCGCACCCGATCCTGCAGGCCCGCCAGGCGCGCAATGTACTCACACACGGCGTCTTCGTTGTCAGCCGAGCATGGGCCGATGATGATCAGGAAGCGGTCATCACGGCGCTCGAAAATATCGCGGATAATGCGGTCGCGCTCTTTTTTGATCGCGGCAAGATCCGGACTCAGGGGAATGGCGGCGCGGATTTCATCGGGCAGCGGAATTTCATGCAGCGGCTCATAACTCATGATCTGTCTCCTTCACGGGCTCTCCGGACCCGCGTGTGCGTACCTGTATACACCATTGATGCTCCGTACCCCGGGCGGCAAGCTTGGCATTATATTCCTCGCGAAAGCCCAAGTCAACAAAACTGGCGGCACCGGCGCGCGGATAATTATTCATCTTGATTTACAGGGAGAGTTTTACTACAACGGTACCTGCAGCGCACAGGCAGCGCACCGCAGCCGGCACGACGGAACACTGCATGACGACACTCATTATTGCCGCAACAGAATGTGAGCTGGCCCTGCTGGCAGAGACACTGCAGTGCCGCCGTGAGTCCCGCGTGCTTGACTTTACGGTCTACCGGGCCGGCGGCGCCGCTGACGGAACGGTCCTCGTGCGCTGCGGCGCAGGTATTGCCAATGCCGCCGCAGCCGCGGCGCTGGGCATAGAGCTGTACACGCCTGATCGTATTTTTAACGTCGGGGTGTGCGGCGTCTGCAACGCCGGCATGGAATCGATCGGAGTGGCGGTGACCGGCACGCGGGCGGTATTTGCCGATACGGGCGTTGATACAGGCGCCGATTTCCTGTCCCTGCGGGCAATTGGCCTGCCGCTGGCGAACCAATCCTCCGGCAGGCGCGTGTTCAATGCCATCGGCCTGCACGCGGCCCGCGGCAGCCGCAGGCTGAAACGCGCCCTGTTCCTGACGGTTGCGGCATGTTCCGGCAGCGCGCAGCGGGCTGCACTCATGAGCGGCCGTTTTACGTGCAATCGGCAGGATCTACTGTGCGAGGACATGGAATCAGCCGCCGTGGCGCTGATGGCCTGCAAGGCGGGCATCCCCTGCAGCGTCGTGCGCGCGATCTCGAATGTGTGCGGCGACCGCGACTACGCCAACTGGCAGCTCTCCGCGGCCGCGCTCAACGCACAGAAAGAACTTCTCAAATGCCTGTAACCGGGCCGCCATGCAAATGCTGACACTGGGCATATCCCCATGCCCCAACGACACCTATATCTTTGAAGCCTGGATCAACGGACGCCTGGGAGCTGACGCGCCCCCGGTTGCGGCACGCCTTGAGGACATCGACACCCTCAACCATCTGGCCCTGCGGGGCGCGCTTGACGTGGCAAAGGTTTCTTTCTACGCCTACGGTCTGCTGCGCGGCCGCTACCATTTGCTGCAGGCCGGCGGCGCCATGGGGCGGGGCTGCGGCCCGCTGCTGGTCGGAAGGGATACCAAACTCTCCCGGCATGACCTTGCGCACGGACGTGTACGGATTGCGGTTCCCGGCGAGCTGACCACGGCGTGCCTGCTGCTGCGCCTGTACGCTCCCGGTGTTCAGTCGGTGCATGCCCTGCCCTTTGAACGCATCATGCCTGCCGTCAGCCGGGGCGAGTTCGATGCCGGCGTTATCATCCACGAAGGACGGTTCACGTATCAGGCCTGCGGCCTGCACATGCTGGCCGACCTGGGGCAGTGGTGGGAACGCGAAACCGGCCACCCCGTTCCGCTCGGCTGCATCGTTGCCCGCAGCAGCTGTGCGCCAGACATGATCGCGCGCCTTGAGCGCACCATCCGCGCAAGCCTGCTGCACGCGCGCGGCTGTCCCGGCGACGGCCGCGGATATATCCGCTCACATGCCCAGGAAATGGACGAGCAGGTTATCGGGCGCCATATTGAACTGTACGTGAATGCTTTTACCGAAGACTACGGCATCGAAGGACATACGGCAATTGACTGCCTGATGGAGCACGCCCGCACAGCCGGTTTGTTCCAGCAGGGCGAATCGGGCCACGACCGCCCGCGGTGCTGACACCCCAAAGGAGGGCCGCACGGCACAACTGCGGCCCTTGCCTCAACGAAGGATCACCTGCTTTTCATCTGCTCGAGCTCGCCCACAAGCCGGGCACGCGATTTTTCTGGCGTGTTCGCCTGCACCGCGGCGATGACCGTATCTTCGGTCACCTCGCCGCCGGCGCCGGCGCGCTCCGCGACCGCATCCAGCAGGCTTTTTCTCACAATGGAGCGCACGAAAAACGGCGCCGCGTCAACAGCCTTATCAAACATCGGCCTGCTGTTGCCCTGCCAGACAAGCTTTTCAGCCGGGACACGGCTGCCGGAATCCTTCGGTTCGGCGGGCGGGGGGGGGTTCGCCGCTTTCGGGAGTTTGACTTTTCTGATGGCGGCAAGCTCAAGCTTCTGGTTCTGGAAGATGTAATCCGGCGTTTCCTCCAGATAGGTGTTGGCAAGGCTCACGCTCTCGCTCTTGACCAGCCCCACGCCCCGTGCAAACCACATGAATCCCGTGCGGATTTTCTCGCGCTGCATGTCGTAGGAGCGGTTTACGGAACTGACGCACAGCTTGACGCAGTCACGGTAGGTGCCGGCGGGCACGGTCACGTCCTCGACGCCGGTAACGACCGAAGCGATCTCGCCCTCCGGATAAAAGTCAAGCATGGGCTGCAGAGACGGCCACTGGACCGTCCGCGTATAGGTGACCGACTGGTTCAGCCTGCCCACAGCGGTCCGGGCGGGCAGCAGCAGCGGCGGCTTGTCCGGGGGAAGCGTGCCGAATCCAAAGCCCATGGCGGCGCGGTACTTGAGCGGCAGGATAAGCCCGCGGTCATCACGGCTCAGATAATACACGTCCCCTTCGGGGTCGGTATAGGCGATCGTCTGCCAGCCGAGCCGCTCCGACTGCGCGCCGAACACCGAACTCACCAGGTTTCCGTTCTGGTCGCGGTAATCGTACGCGGTCCCGGGCTTCAGGGGAAAATACTTCTCCAGGGAGAATTCCTTACCGGGCGCGCCCCGGTCGTTCCGATAGGTCTGCATGGTATAGGCCCGGACAGCGCCTGCTTCTTCAAAGCTTATTTTCACCGGGCCTATGGTCGGCGCCAGCCAGAATGTTTCCGTGCTCTCGGCCTGCCGTGACCTGATTTTTTTCACCAGGACGGCGCAGTTGCGTATTTCACGTCCCTCGATATCGATATCCTCCAGGGCCTGCAGTTCCATGGTAACGCTGTAGTCATAGTCTTCCAGCACGCGGGGGGTCTCCCCGGCAGCGTACACCCGCATGCGCGTGGTGTTCACGACGGGTTTATCAAAATCGACGACAAAGGGCATGAACATGACCGGCTTCTCGGGTATGGTGAAGCCGTCGACGCGGTATTCGCCGCACAGGTACAGCCCGTCCCATTCCTCCTTGAGGGCGACGAAGCCGCTGCCCTGGCGCGCCAGCACGATAAGGGGGCCGACATCGGAGCGGGCGAACCGCCCGAGCACGGCCCAGGTCATCTGCTGCCGCGTGGCGTTGTCGCTGAAATTCCAGTACATACCGTTATACACCGGAAACTGGCCGCGCAACACCAGCGCATCAGCCCGCACAGCACCGCACACAACTGCCGCCGCACACACGGCCGCGCACCATAGAGCCGTCCTTTGAACCCGTTTCATTGCATCCTCGCTTTCTGACGGTTTGCCGCACCAACGCCGGATGCAGACATCCGGCGCCGGACACCGGTATACCAAAACCCGCACCTGCAGTGCTTTGCAGGACTGTAACAGTTTGTAACAAAATGTGACAGCCCGCGCAATACAATCTTGTGTTGTTTGCCGTGACCGTTCATGGTAAAAACGTGCCGGTGGAGCCCGCTTACGTCCGCGACTTCCTCCACGCCAAACCCGGCGGAGCGTTCAAGCATGCATAGTTCAGCCTGCGCGCGCATGCCCCTTCTGCACGCCGGCCGCAGTATCGCCGCCGACAGCTGTTCACTTATATTTCTCAACAGGCTGCATCTGCTTGAGCGCTACGGCCGCGTGCACAGGCTTGTGCTGACGCAGGCCCTCTATGATGAAATCACCCGAATGCCGGGTGCCAAGGCCTCTCCGGAAGACATTTCCCTCTACACACGGATGTTTGCCGGGAACATACCGCCGGTTCCCTCTGAACATGCACCGGGATCGGGTCCGGAAGCCGGGCTGTCCGTCGCCGACCGGACACTTATCAGGGCATTTTATACGCTCAACCTTGACGGCATACTGACCGATGACAAAAAAGTGTGCAGCTGCTGCCGCAGGCGGGCCATACCCTACATCAACACGCCGATGGCGCTGTTTGCGCTGCTGTACAATGGGGGCCTTTCGCATGCACGCTACACGACTGCGCTGCAGGAGCTTTATGCCATGGGCCGCTACGCACCATTCGTCCGCACCCACATGGAAAATCTGTACCGCAGCTATTGCGCGCATACGCCGGCGGCTCACATGCGTCAGAACGGCTGTTAAAAAATATGGTATACTTTTATACATAGGATCTGCCGGAACCGCGGCGCAGGGTGTCATCACACAAACAAGGCACGGGTGCATGCAATGTCAAAAAGCCTGAAAGTGCTGCTCGTCGAAGACATGGAAAACGATGCGCTGCTGATCCTGCGTGAGCTGCGCAAACAGGGATATGAGCCGCTTCATGAGCGCGTAGACACGGCCGAGGCAATGACCTCGGCGCTTGAGCGCGAAAGCTGGGATATCATCCTCACCGACCACAGCATGCCCGCGTTCAGTTCCGGCGCCGCCCTGGAAATACGCCGGCAGAAGGCCCCCCTGCTGCCGATTGTGCTTGTATCCGGCACCATCGGCGAGGAGGCGACTGTTGAGGCTGTCAGGGCCGGTATCGCCGATTTCGTCAACAAGGACAACCTCAGCCGCCTGGTGCCGGCCATTGAGCGCGTATTGCGCGAAGCCGAGAACCGCAGCAGGCGCGAGCAGGCCGAGCTGTCGCTCATGCGGCTTGACGCGGCCATCAACACGATCGATGAAACCATTATCATAACCGACACGCAGGGCCTCATTCAGTACGTCAACCCGGCCTTTGAACGCACGACCGGCTACAGCCGGGACGAGGCCCTTGGCTCCTCAATCCACATGCTTGAAAGCGGCAGGCATGCCCAGGACTTCTACCGGCACATGCAGCAGTCCGTTGCCCGCGGAGAGGTATGGAAGGGGATCGTGGTCAACAAAAAAAAGGACGGCTCGCTTTATGATGCCGAGGCAACACTGTCGTGCACGCGGCTGGCCGATGGAGCAGTCGCGAATTTCATTACCGTGCAGCGCGACGTTACCCTGGAGCTTAAGCTCGAGCAGCAGTACCGGCAGGCCCAGAAGATGGAGGCCATCGGCGCGCTTGCCGGCGGCATAGCCCATGATTTCAACAACATCCTCGCCGCGATCCTGGGCTATACGCAGATCGCCATGGATACGCTCAACGACCGCGCCGCGACCCGCCGTCACCTGCAGTCCATTCTCAAGGCCACGGACCGCGCCATCAGCCTGGTGAAGCAGATCCTCACCTTCAGCCGTAAAACCGAGCACGAAAAGCGCCCGGTCATGCCCGGCATTGTCATCAAGGAAGCCCTCAAGCTGCTGCGGGCATCGCTGCCCTCGACAATCGAAATACGGCAGAGCATCCGCAGCGAGTCCGTTATCATTGCCGACCCGACCCAGATTCATCAGGTTATGATGAACCTGTGCACAAACGCCGGATATGCCATGCAGGACAGGGGCGGCGTGCTTGATGTCAGCCTTGTCGATGTTGAACTCGACGCCGAATCCGCGCAGCAGCGCCCCGGGCTCAACGCCGGCAGGCATACCAGGCTGCGGGTCTCCGATACCGGCTGCGGCATTCCGCCTGGAATCATCGAGCGGATATTTGATCCTTTTTTCACAACCAAACCGCACGGCGAGGGAACAGGCCTTGGTCTTTCGGTTGTGCACGGCATCATACAATCCTGCGGCGGCGCCATAAGCGTACACAGCGAACCCGGCCGGGGCACGGCATTTGAAATATACCTGCCGGCCATTCAGTCGGAAGCACTGCCGGAGACGCAGACCCCGGGACCGCTTCCGCGCGGCACGGAACGCATCCTGTTTGTGGATGATGAACCCATGCTGATCGATATCGGCAAAAAACTGCTCGAATCGCTCGGATACAGCGTTACCGGGTGTATCGACAGTTTCGAGGCATACGAAACGTTCAAAAAAGACCCGGCGGCCTTTGACGCCGTCATCACGGACTACACAATGCCGAAGATGACCGGCCTTGAGCTTGCCCAGGCGATTATCAGCCAGCGGCCCGCCCTGCCGGTCATACTGTGCACCGGCTGCACAGAGGACATGACCGAAAAAGCGCATGCCGCGGGCATTAATGAATTCATCCTGAAGCCGCTCAAAATACACGAGCTTGCAGAAACCGTGCGCAGGATTTTTGACAAAAAAACTGTTTAAAATGCCGCGCTGTTTATGGTATGCAAACCATGCACGGGGCGCAGGCGACCGATGAGGTCCCTTTTCCGCTGCAGCATGCGCTCACTGCTGTACATCTCATGCGCGCTGCCGGGCCCGTCATGGGCTGTGCTTTATATCACCACAGACACTGCCGGGGCAACGACTAAGCCGTACACCATACTGCACGGGAGCCATCGCTCATGAAAAGAATCGCGTGCTGCGTCATTGTCGTCGCATGCCTTGCGGCTGCCCTCGCGCACGCAGGTGAAAACCCATGCGCCTATCCGGTTGCCGCTTACAGCACGGCCGAGCTCGAATCCCTGCGGCAGTGGGAAAAAGAGTGGGCCGAAAAAAAAATCACCTCCGCGACCGTTGACGCCGTACGGGACTTCCTGCCCGAGAGTTTCTACCGCCTCATGAAAGACGCCGCAACCTGGGGCGAAACCTGGTTTACGATCGTCGCCTACCGGCCGATAGAGCCCACACCCGGGGCCGTTGCCATGACCCGGCGCTTCTGCGGGGAGCCGGCCGTGAACGCCGACGGGTCGCTGCGCAGCTGGACCAGCGGGGTTCCCTTCCCGCAGGCCGCAAACGGCATTGAAATGGCGCACAACTTCCGCTGCCGCAGCTACGGTGACGGCTACAGTTCCGATGAAACAGGGCACCTCATCGACGGCGCGTTCGGCTATGACCGGACTCTGCACATCAAAAACCAGTACCTGCATTTTTCCGGCAGAACCGATGTACAGCCCGTGCCCGAGATACCTGATAATACCAAGCAGCTGTGGCGGGCCTTTCACATGCACCAACTGGCGCCGCCCGAGGTCAGAAACCTGCGCATCATCGAGCTGCAGTACAAGGATGACACCCGGCCCTATGACTCCTGGATCTGGATATCGGCCCTGCGCCGCATCCGCAGGCGCTCGACCTCGGAGCGTCAGGACGCCCAGGGCGGGGCCGACTTCTGCGGATATGACAATTTCGGATGGGACGGCCCCGTGCACATCAACACCTACCGGAACCTGGGACGCAGAGACGTGCTGCTGTGCCGCCATAACGACCAGCGCCAGCTGGTCCACACCCCGGGAAAATGCCTGTATGACGGCACCCGGCGCGAACGCATCAACGCCCATGTGCTTGAGATCACCAGCCGCGACCCCAACTTCCTCTACAGCAAAATGATCTGGTATCTCGACCCGGAAACCTGGCAGATACTCTACTCTGACCGTTATGACCGCGACGGCAGGCTCTGGAAAGTGCTTGACCAGCTCGGCAGCACCAGCCCGGGCCCCGGAGGCGCCACGATCAGCTTTTTCAACGCCAGCCAGATGATCGACGTGCAGCGGCGCCATTCAACCGCGGGCAGGGTCGACTATGTTTTCGGCACGAAACCCGACACGCAGGTCGTCAGCCTGCAGTACCTGCAGAAACACGGATACTGAAACCCCAATAACAGGGTGGTGAAAAAATCTTTTTATGCAGGCCGTTCAAAAACGCGCAGATGCACGGCGCGCGAGATCATGAAGAATGGGGCGTACGTTTCCGTACGCCCTGTGTAGCGCACCGCAACAGATAAAAAACCGTCCTCCGCGCTGGACCTGCTGCGAAGGATGGACGTTTTTCAACGGCCTGCTGACGCAGCGATGAGCACCCGGCCATGAACGTACAGAAAAAAATCGCCTGTATGCTTGCGGGCATTACCGTCCTGTTCCTCTGCTGCGTGATAGGTATCCGCTACTACCTGATTTACAACAACCGCAGCCTTTTTGAAAATCAGGCCGACGACAAGGTTGCCTATTTCGACCAGGTGCTCCAGTTCCAGCAGACGACCCTTGAAATGTTCGCCTATGACGCGGCCGTCAACAGGGCTGTCGTCAATTTTGTCCGCGATCATGACGCCAAGTCCCTTCAGAAAACACTCGCGGACGCGATGCCGAGCTACGGGGTCGACTCGGTCTGGATCTGCGATATCGGCTGCCGGCTCCTGCACCATGAATGCGCGCTGAGCGACGGCGAGATACAGCACGCCGCCCAGCCGGCCGACCTGGCCCGCATGTTCCGCAGGGGCAGCCTCTACCGGCAGTTTTTCACGGAAGTACCGCTCGGCATCATGGAGATACGGACCGCCCCGGCAGGGATCGCAGCCGCAGGCGACCCGGACGCTCCGCCCGAGGCTGTCATTCTTGCCGGCCGTCTGTGGTCGCAGGAATACATGACAACGCTGGAAGGGAAAAGCGGCGCCAAACTGAAGCTGACCACTATTCAAAATGTCGAAAACCTTGAACCCTCCTACAATCAGGCGACAGGCCGCCTGCACTTCGCCCGTGTGCTGTTCGACGACGACCGCCGCCCCCTGCGTGTCCTGCGCGTTTCCTACGGGACCCCGCTGATAAAAACGTTCAACAAATCCTCCAATATGCAGGTGACACTGCTTCTGATTTTCGGGCTGGCGATTTTCGCCATGCTTGCCGTGAGCTTCGCCGCCTGGGTTATATCTCCGCTTAAAAAAATCTCCATGTCACTGCGAACCGCCGATCCCCGATTCGTTGCGGATATACCCGGGAGCAAAAACGAATTCGGCACCATCGCGCGGCTGATAGAAAATTTTTTCAGGCAAAAGGACGTACTCGTCGCTGAGATAAACGAGCGCCGTCAGGCCGAAGAGGCCCTGCGCCACAGCCAGGAACGCTTCAGGGCGCTGGTTGAAACGACAAGCGATCTCATATGGGAAGTGGATGCCGATTTAACCATCACTTATGTCAGCCCCCGGAGCATTCAGATGTTCGGCTTTGCGCCCGATGAGCTGATCGGCAAAAACATCCTGGGCATCCTCTCCCAGGTTGAATCCCGGTCCGTTGCCGCCGGCACGGCTGCCGAAACATTCAGGCGCCGCGAGCCATTCAACAGCCTTGTCTATCCTGTGCGGCACAAGGACGGCCGCCTGCTTTTCATCGAGGCGAGCGCCGTTCCCGTATGCGGCGAAGACGGAAGCTTTTGCGGATACCGCGGCATCGACCGGGACATAACGGAGCGCAGGCAGATCGAGGCGCAGCTGCAGCAGGCGCTGAAAATGGAAGCGGTCGGCACGCTTGCCGGAGGTATCGCGCATGATTTCAACAATATCCTCACCGTCATTATCGGCAATACCCAGCTTGCCCAGCTGGGAGTTCCGCACGACAGCGCGCTGTACAGCAATCTGGATCAGGTTCTGCAGGCTTCGCAGCGGGCCAGCGAAATGGTCCGCCAGATCCTTGATTTCAGCCGCCAGGCGCCGGTTGAAAAAAAGCCCGTCCATATCATTGAGCTGGTCCAGGATGTTCTCAAGATGCTGCGCGCCTCGCTTCCCAGCTATGTCACGATACAAAAAAACATAGCCTGCGACCGCGATGTCATCACTGCCAACCCCTCCCAGATTCAGCAGATCATCATGAACCTGTGCGTCAACGCTGCGCATGCCATGGAGCCCGATGGCGGCATTCTTGCCGTCGAGCTTGCCAGCACTACCCTGGGGGCCGGCCGGACAGGACAGTCCACATCGGCACCTCCGGGGGACTATGTCCGGCTGAGCATCAGCGACACCGGCTGCGGCATACCGGCAGAGCTGCTGTCAAAAATTTTCGACCCGTTCTTCACAACGAAGGAAGTAAACAAGGGCACGGGGCTCGGCCTTTCGGTTGTGCTGGGCCTTGTCAGGCAGCATGGCGGTGAAATATCCGTCGAAAGCACACCCGGAAAAGGTTCCGTATTTCATGTGCTGCTGCCGCTGGCCGACAGCGTGCCCCGGGCCGCCGGGCCTGCCGCCGGGCCGTCCAAGGGCGGCGCAGGCCGGATTCTTGCCGTTGACGATGAGGAACAGGTCGCTCACATGCTGGAGTATATGCTGCGGTACCTCGGCTACAGCGCGACTGTCATGACCGACAGCCGAAAAGCCCTTGAACTGTTCAGCGCGGACCCTGACGCATTTGATCTTGTCATCAGCGACCTCACCATGCCGTACCTCACCGGTGAGGCGCTTGTGCGCAAACTTCGCGAAATCCGCGCCAGCATCCCGGTCATACTCACAACCGGCTTCAGCGGGCGCATTAATGAAGAGTCCTGCAAAAGCCTTAATATTCAGGGACTCTTCATGAAACCCTTCGTGCTGACGGAACTTGCCGAACTGCTGAGCAGGCTCTTAAGCGGGCGCTGACACGCTGCAGCGCTTATATTATATTGACACGCATGTGTGCAGCGCATATACTTTTTGACGATCGAGTGCGCCGCACACTGAACGCAGCCCTGCAGCGGCAATCTTGCTTTTCCGGCGAAACGGAGGCTCCAGCATGTACAAAGCAATAATGAGCGGTTTTCTTATCGCAGGCGTACTGTTGTGGTGTGCGCCCGCATGGTGCGGCGGCAACGGGGAATCAGAGCGCAGCGTCAGGCCCCTTGAGCGCTTCGGCAGGGGCCTTGCAAATATCACCACATCGCCGCTCGAAATACCGGCCCAGATCTACAACCGGGCGGCGTTTCAGGAGGAGCACAACAGCAATCCCTTTGCGGTCATCGGCGGTTTTTTTGAAGGCATCCCGATGGGAATCGTGTACTTCGGCTGGCGGCTGGGCGCAGGATGCTTTGATGTTTTCACATTCCCTTTCCGGCGGTTCGATGAATGCCTCATCGACCCGGAATACGTCACGTTCTCCTGCGAAACTCTTTTAGAAGACTGATGCCGGCGCACACCCCGGCTCGCGGAAGGGCAACAGCCGCGCCGCTGCGGACCTGACCACGCCCGGCAGGGCTGTCAGGCTTCGGCTTTTCACGCGGCTGAATTTTTCGGATACGTGCTGCGGAGCTGCGAGCGCATTTTTTCAATGCTGTTGACGATCTGCCGGTCGCGCTCGAGTATCGCGGCCTTCAGGCTGTGGGATCCGAATTTTAAATACTTCCTGTTCGACCATATTTCCTTGCGTGCCCGGATCATCTCCCGCAGGCTGCCCACGTCGACGATATGACCGCACTCCCGGGCAGCCTCGGCGACTTTCGTCACAATCCTGTCCAGGCGGTCGAGATCCTTCAAGATCGTTGTGGGGGTTTTGTGGGCAATATTGATGCCCCAGTCGATTTCCGCCTGACCAAAAAAAGACAGTGCCTGGGAATACTGGCGGTTCTCAAGGCAGGCTAGTCCCTGTTTGAAAGCCCTTTGTTTGCGCGACCGGTACAGGATCCAGAAGATTATCGAGCCGATCGCAAACACCGCCAGAAGAATTGCAATAATCTCGATTTTTTTTTCAATGCCAGCAATAGTCTCCAGTAATTTTTCAATGTCTACCATGGGCCTTCCTTTCAGTGCTTGCGTTTCCAGCAGGGGCGATGCCGTTCAGCATGCATGCTTTTACAGCCCCCTGAAAAATGCGCAGTCGAGAATCCCCCGGCATGTATATACAAGCCTTATATATAGACTACACGCACTATAGCCACGAATTATTTGCTGAGTCAATAAAATCTTTTCAATTATACGGGGATATGATTTCCATGATCAGCAGGCTGTTGAAACGTCTCTTTGCGCAGGCTGCTCGAGCCTTGGGCTTAATGCTATAACCGCGCACACAGGCAGCGGCATCAGGTGAATGCAGCCCGCGCGGGTTGAGCCTGGAGCCCATATCGAAAGGACCGTGAGCGCATGAGCCTGATCTGTCATGGATATGTGGCCACATAAAAACGGATCATGCCCTCAGGCTATACGGATTGGAAAAAACAGGGCATCCGGTACCCGGCATGCATGGCTGCGACCGTTGTGAGAGATGCTTTTGTGCATCCCAGAACGCCACTGACCGGCGGCATGCACGAACGCCCCCGGAAAACAGCCGGAACAGTCCGCATGCCGTGGAGACACGCAGCAAACTCACGGCCGGCGCAACAGGCGGCGAATGCGCCCGGCAAGGCGGTTAGCAGCGTGGCCGCGGGGCAGCGAGGGAAAATACGCCTTCTGCCTGATGCCCATTTTACGCAGCTCCTGCAGGATAGCCCTGTTGCTCGGGTCAGCCTTCAGGCCGGAGACAAAGGCTGCATGGGCCTTGCGCCGCCCCCCCCGCAATAAATGCGCTTTCCCGAGATTGCAGTATAAAAGCGCATCGTAGCAGCCGGCTTTCAAGGCTCTCTCGCACAGTTCGAGCGCCTCGCGGGATCCCCTGTCGGCCATTGTCATACACAGGCCGAGATATGACAGGCAGAACGGGTCATCGGGTTGCAATTCAAGGGCACGCCTCAAAACGTGCGCCGCCATATTCGGTTCCCGGCGCTGCAGATACACGAGGGCCTCTTTCAAAAGCCTTGCATGCGCTGCAGCGTCCGGCGACGCCGATGCCTGATCGTCTTCACGGCGCATAGCCGATTCTCCTGCGCTACAACAATCATATCTGCACTATAGACAGAGAGTCATCGCGTGTCAAGGCGGGTGCGCGGCTCGCTGCGGAGTACGCTTCCACGGCACCCTGCGAAATACTGCTTGACACACCCTGACGCCTTACCTATAGTGGTTGGCAACAAAACCATTTCAATACAGCAGGTTCGCAGTATCCCTGTAAACTTCAGCACGCTGGGGCCGGGCACGCATGAAGGCACTGATACTCAACTATCCTGTCAGAACGCTGGACGGCATCGAGCTGTTCGCGGCAGGTTCAGAGCTCTCTGAAGAAACCATCCAGGAAGCCCGGAAGCAGCATCCCCCGGGGAAGCGCGAATATTGCTACCTTTTAAAGCACGGCTCCGTGTTCAACGACATGCTGGACCTGATGGCCCAGCCCACCTACAGCGCCATCTATGCCGGCCCCACGGACCGCGATACAATCCTGGCCCTGTTGAAAAACTGCCGGGTCCAGCCCATCGTGCTTGCATCGCTGGACTATTTCCGCAGGAAAGACCTCTACACCTATCGCCATGCGCTTATGGTATTCGCTCTCTCGATTATGCTCGCGCGCCATCTTGCCCTGCCCGGCCTTGACCTCGAGCAGGAAATCATCGCTGCCGGCCCGACACACGACCTGGGGAAGACCTGCATACCGCTATCGATACTGACCAAAAGCACGGCACTTACCCTAAGCGATCGCAGGTATCTTGAACATCATACAGCCGCTGGCTTCGCGCTGCTGGCCTGGTACAGCGGCGACATGCATGCCCCCGCCGCACGCATAGCCCGAGACCACCATGAGCGCTTCGATGGATCGGGATATCCCTCGGGGATACACCTGCGGGATGTGCTTGTGGAGATTATTGCGGTCTGCGACATATACGATGCGCTTGTTTCGCTCCGGCCCTATCGCTTGACTTCATTCGACAATCGCACGGCTCTCGAGGAGCTTACGGAACTTGCAGACAGCAACGCGCTGCGCAGGGAGATCGTTCAATCGCTGGTAGCCCTCAACCGCCGCAGCCGGCCAAGCGCGCAGGCATGC
This sequence comes from uncultured delta proteobacterium, assembly GCA_903881505.1. GTDB lineage: Bacteria > Desulfobacterota > WTBG01 > CAIYCZ01 > CAIRTM01 > CAIRTM01. Next base: position 36,115 of record CAIRTM010000026.1, read on the forward strand.
GTCGTATCACTGGAGCGCAGGGGAACGCCGCCCGCCGACAACCTGTACGGGGTCACGGTTCCCGAGCCTGACGCACCGCCCCCCCATAAATCCTGACAAGCACCCGCAGCCTGGGCAACCGAAGCATCTACCGTATTACCTCTTTGAAAATCCTGGTGGCCCTGTCCATGCCGATAAAGCGTCCCAGCATTTTACGCGAGCCGTCCTTTTCACTCAACTGATCGCAGTAGTGAAGGCTGGCAGCAGCCGCCCGCTGCGCATACTCGGGATCGGCGGCAGGGGCTGCCTCGTCGAGCAGGCCGAGATAGCAGCGCAGGACATCGAGCGCGCAGGCAAAGGCCTTCTCAAGCAGGCCGTTGTCTGCCATGGCATATATGCTGCAGTCGTGCAGGTACGGCTGCATCCACTCTTTGGGCTTTGCCGGCGGCCCGATCGCATACCCGGCAACCACCGGCCGCAGCCGCTCAACGTAGCGCTGAAGATACTGCCGATCGGTAAACAGCGGAATGAAATTCATATAAATAAACGATTTTTTCTTCATGCAGGAGAAGTCAATCGCCAGCAGCGGCATGTCATAGCAGCTCTCCGGATATATCTCCAGAGCGAGGATTTCAAGGCGCGGCAGCTTGACGCTTGAGCGCATGACATTGACTTTGCGCACCTTGGGCGCGCGCCAGTTGTCAAGCCGCAGCGTCATGAAACCCAGCGGCAGCCGGATGTGGCGCAGATCCTCGGGAACGAATGTCGGCTCGAGAGGATAGCGTTCCCGGATCATGGCAAGCATTGCGTCTTTCAGATGGTCCATCCGTTCCTCCTGTGTCTGTCACTCCACAACGGAGCACTCATGCTGCCCCGGTGCGCTCAGCGCATACCGGTCATGGTGACGAGGTTCATGCCAAGCTGGAAGGCTTTCTCAAGGTCATCGGACTTGGCGCGTACATCCTGCGGCCCCATGTTGCCGCGGCTGATAACGTCGCCCACACGCCGGATGCCCAGGTCAATCAGGTTGCGTTCAAGCACCTCATGCACCAGCGCGGATGAGAACACCGGATCGCCCTGGCTGATGACAATGGCGGCCCTGCGCCCGCTGAGCCTCGAGGTAAAACCGCCGCCGGTAATGCGGCCTTCCGCATCCGTGTCCGGCACAAACTCCATCAGGGGCAGCAGGCGCGAAAAAAAGGTGAGCAGCGGCGAGCTCACGGTGCGCATATGATTGGGCGTGCCGAAAATAAAAGCGTCGCAGGCAACCATGCGCTCGAGGATGCCGGGCATGTCATCGGGAAGCGGGCAGGCTTTGGTTCCCGGCGGCGGGAACGTGCAGGTCAGGCACCCAGTGCAGTAGCCGATGCTGTGTTCGGTAACGAACAGCGTGTCCAGCTCGACAGCGGTTTTGCTTGCGGCCCCCCGGGCAACGCGGTCGACCAGGAAATCGGTGTTGCCGCCCCTGCGGGGGCTGCCGATGACTGCCATGATTTTCATACGCAGCGCTCCATCACACTACCGGCATCATGCTGCAAGCCTGAAAACTTCCGGCGGCGCCGGCTGCTCTGCCGGAAAAGCACAAACGCCGCAACCCTGCAGGGGCGTACTTGCAGACACATTGTACTGCGCGTCCGCCGCAGCCGCAATCTATTTTATGGCATCCGCCGCGACAGCGCCAGCGAATCAGGCCGGTTCCTGAGCGCTTCGTGACTGCAGCGGTTCCCACTCATGAGGGGATTCAGCCATGTCTTAAAATTCATATGTATATTCAAAGGTCCAGAAATCCTTGTGGTTCAAATTCGCCGGGCTGTCACCCAGCCCGAAATAATCGAGATAGCGAACCATGAACGTATGCTTGAACTGCGGCTTGAACCCCAGCGCCGGCGCCCAGTAGCCCCCGGCCTCGTTGGTATAGTATACCCCGTAAAAACCGGGCAGAATGCGGCCGTTCCACAGTTCGTAGCCCAGTTCCTCCGTAATGACCGTCCAGTGATGCCGTTTCGGGGCATATGTCACCCAGGGAAAATATTGATCATTGCGGCTCCTGGCAGGCATGGTTTCATAAAAAAGCTGGGTGGTCGATGCCAGGTACTTGTTGCGCGCCCATGGGGTGATGTACGGCAGGAATATTTTCGTCTGCCACGCAAGACACACCGCATACCGGTCCTGCTCGGTTATGCGCGATTGCATCATCCTGGGGTCACCCACCGTCTCGGCAGCGGGCTTGCCGTGCTCCCAGACGGACTCCAGCCTGAAAATGCTGCCTGCCATGGCAAGCGTGGTGCCCGGAATAATGGGGATCGTGGCATCGATCGGCTTATTAAGCGTAAAGCCGAATGTTTCCATCCATGGGTAGCGGTACACGTCTTCCAGGTGCACCAATCCCAGCATCCCTGCAAATACCTCCATGCCCTTATTGGGCTTCAGCACGCCGTCGTCATTGCGATGGTGAAAACAGGACAGTGTCCAGTCAAAGCCCGCAAGAAAGCCGCGGATGCGAATGCCGAATTCAGGCTTGCTCCAGTCGTCCTGGGGCGCGTCGCGATAGAGAGCCCTGTACTGCTGATCGAAGAAGGGAAAAGGATTGGCGGCTTTCGGGTGCGAAAGATGGTAGCCTGCCGGCCACTGCCGGTTGGGCTCGAAATCCGGTATAACAAGCAGTTCATAGCTCAGGTCCATGGGCTGATCCATGGGGGTGAAAAACAACCGGGCCATCCACAGGCCGCGCTTGATCTCGGCGAAATCGGGATAGGCAGGATTCAGGTTGCCGCGCGCGTCAACCGGGTTGATGTTGTCGACCATGCGCTCGAAACCGGTCTCCCCCCATGAAACGATCTGTTTGCCAAGGCGCACCTGGAAAAGCGGCGCGTTGAATTCAAGAAACAGCTCCCGCGAGATATCCTTGAGCTGGTGATAATAATTGAGCTGGTCGATCCCGCTTGTTCCACCGTTTGAGCCCCACTCAAGATAGTGCTTATAGCCGCTGTCAAGCCGGTGCGCGCCGTCATAAAACTGCTTCCACACGCTGTACAAATTGACTGAATATTCAGGCCCGTCATACATGTACGCCATGGCCTCCAGCTTCAGCGACGTGCGGGCGTTGAATATGCGGTAATCGTACAGTTCGTAATCCTGGATGTCATGCGCCCGCATCAACAGCTGATTGGACCATTTACCGTGGATGACGATCCTGCCGTCATACAGATCGATCGCTCCGGCCGTGCCTGCGAGCACGAACGCACACATGATGCATGCGCCTGCCAGTACCCACATGCAGCGATTGGCTGCAGCACGCATCATAGCAGCTGCCGGCGCCTCGTTATGACTGTCCATTGCGACTATCCTGCACCGCGGACTCTATCCCTGCAATCTTTCGAGAAAGGTTTCGCAAACCATATACCATGCGAACCGGCACTTCGGCACGCGATTTTTTCTTGCGGCACACGTCTGACATGCTATATGCTCATGTGCACATACAAACTGCGGTCCGCGCGCGCCCTGCAGGCGGCCGCACACCCGAAAAGGAGCGCCTTCATGAAAAAGCCAGTGGTGACCGTCGTTCTGTTTGTATCTCTGTGCACGCTCGGCCAGCTTGCACGCCCCGCGCGGGCCGAGGCCGGCATTATCACGAGCATCGTCATGTATGTTCCCAACCGCGTATTTGATCTCGTGGATATTTTCCGTGTGCGCGTGAGGGTCGGGCCGGGCATCTCCGCGGGCGTGCGGGCCACCAGGCCGGTGTCGGCCTACCTGGGCCTGCACAGCACGATCTTTGTGGGCCTGCCCGGGCCCCGCGGCGGCAAAAAAATCCCCTGGCCCGTGGGGTTCGATGTGCGCGCCGGTGCGCAGGCAAGCATTGCCGACGCCAGCGAGGGAACGCCGTACTACGATCCGCTTGAAGTGGGACTGGAAGTGCAGCCTCTGATCGCCGGTGTCAATCTCGGCATCGGGGTTTTTGAAATCCTTGATTTCGTCACCGGTTTTGTGTTTATCGACCTGCAGGGTGACGATTTCGGGACAGACTCCGGGGAAAAGGAACCGGAACACGCATAACAGCGGTCATGCAGAAAACAATCGCCGCCCCGCCGGCCCAGCGCCCGGGGCGGTTTTTTATGTCCGCGTGTGCAGCCGGACTGAGGCCTTCATTCATTGATAAGGTATTTGGCTGCAACCGCTTCCAGGCTGCAGGAAGCCTTTCGTCCGCCGGCAAGCAGCCGCAGGGCCTCGATATCGGACACCCACGCCACGTTGCCGGGCGCCAGGAGGCAGACACTGCCCGGCTCATAGGCGGTGAACAGCTTGCCCTCTTTGTAATAATAATGCTCATCGCTGGCCCGGGACTCATAGATGCGCATGGCGGGCGGCAGATCTCCGGGCTTGAACCAGAGCTTGATTTCGCGCTCGGCGTCAGCCGGGTTGGCGGATGCGTGAATCAGGTTGTCCATGCGCTCGTCAAGCACCGTGCCCGAGGCGTCTTTCACCGGGAAAAGCGTGCCGAGAGCGCGGATGCACCCCGGCCGCTTGACGCGCGCCTCGTGCGGATTGGTCGGGCCGGCGATATCGCGTATTTTCTGAATGGCCCCGGGGCCGACATAGGCCAGGGCTATGACGCGCCGCTTCCACTCCTCATCGGGGTAATGCGAAGCGCCCATGATGTATTCAAGCAGCGATTCAAAAAACACCTTCCCGCGGTGCTCGGCATAGTGCTCTTCGGCGAGCATCCTGTGCACCCTGACGATCTTGGCGCCGGCGAACCGCAGCCCGGTATGGAATTCCGAGAGCTGCGAAAGCACATACCCGGTCAGTGAATGCCTGAGCGCGTCAGGCTTGATGAGCACCAGTGTCTGTTCAAAATCTTTTGTGTCCATGCTGAAACAGCCTCCTTCATTACACGCTGAAATATGCGGTCTTTATCGGGCCCGCATAAAAAATACGGGGCCGGCTCAACAGTGCCGGCCCTGCCTGCAGCAGGCCCTTACGGCCGAACTACGGGGGACATTCTACCACGCTTTCATTTTTTATACAATTGCCTGCATGGCCCGAAAACATGAAAAGGCTTGCCAAAAAGCAGGTATTGCTGATAGTATTGCAATTTTATATGTGCACTGTTCTTATTTCAAAAAGGAGGTAGTATGCGAATCATCCTGTTAGGCCCCCCCGGCGCCGGCAAAGGAACCGTGGCCAACCGTCTCAAAGCCACCGACGGCTCCGTGCATATCTCAACGGGCGACATCCTGCGCAATAACGTCAAGGCCGGCACCGACCTGGGCAAAAAAGCCAAAGAGTACATGGACAAGGGCGAACTGGTGCCCGATCAGCTGATCATGGACATGATGGAAGTGCGCCTGCAGGAAGCCGACTGCGCCAAGGGCTTCATGCTCGACGGATTCCCCCGCACTATTCCCCAGGCCGACGCGCTGGGCAAACTGCTGACCAAGATCGGCATCAAGCTCGACGCGGCCGTCAATCTCGACATGCCCCGCGAAGTGGTGCTCGACCGGCTCACGACGCGCAGAACCTGCAATAATTCTGCATGCCAGACGATTTACAATGTAAAGACCAACCCGCCAAAGAAGGAAGGCGTGTGCGACAAGTGCGGCAGCCCGGTCATCCAGAGAAGCGACGAGACCGAAGAGGCAATTCTCAACCGCCTCGATGTCTACAACAGGCAGACCGCTCCCCTGATCGAGTATTACGCCGACCGCGGCATGCTCAAGACCGCAACCAAGCTTGACCTGAACGAGCTCGTCGCGGAGATTATTGCCAAGCTGAAAAATTAGGTGTAGGCTTCGGCCATGACGACCGAAGACGGCACCCCCCGGCATCCGCTGGCCGATGCGGCCGCAGACCTGACCACCAGCCCTGGCGTGTACCTGATGAAGGACCGCCAGGGCTCTGTTATATACGTGGGCAAGGCCAAGAACCTGCGCAACCGCGTGCGCACCTATTTCCAGGCCGGCATTGAAAGCCCCAAAACCCGCATGATGGTATCGAAGGTCGCCTGCTTCGACACGATCGTCACCCCGACCGAGCAGGACGCCTTCCTTCTAGAAAACACGCTCATCAAGCAGCACCGGCCGCGCTACAACGTGGTGTTCCGCGACGACAAGGACTACCCCTGCCTGCGCCTGGCCGTGAAGGAGCCCTACCCCAACCTGACCATAGCGCGCAGGCCGCGCACGGACGGGGCGCGCTATTTCGGGCCTTTCGCCTCAGCGCTTGCGGTACGCGAAACGATCAAGGTTATCAACCGCATTTTTTCCCTGCGCAAATGCAATCGCCGCCGTCTGGCACAGGGGCGCCCCTGCGTTTACCATCAGCTCGGCCAGTGCCCGGCGCCCTGCACCGGTACGGTCGAGCCTGCCGTGTATGCCCAAACCGTACGCCAGGTGGAGCTTTTTTTGCGCGGCAGAAGCTCTGAAGTGATTGGCGACCTGAAGGCGCGCATGCAGGAGGCCTCCTCGCATATGCACTTCGAGCGCGCGGCCCAGCTGCGCGACCGTGTGCGCGCGGTAGAGCAGACGCTGTCACGGCAGGTCATGGTATGCCATGACGGCCTTGACCGCGACGTGTTCGCCTGCGCCCGCGAAAGCGAGCGCATGGCCGTGACGATTCTGTTCGTTCGCGGAGGGCGCATCACCGGTTCGCGCGATTGCCTGGCGCGCTCCGGCGCGGGTGAGGAAAAAGAAGCCCTTGCTTCGTTCGTGTCACAGTATTATCAGCAGCATCCCTTTATCCCCGATGAAGTCCTGCTGCCGTTCTCGGGCGCTGACAATGAACTGCTGGAGCAATTGCTGAGGGGGCTCAAGGCCGGCGCGGTGAGCGTGCTCTGCCCCCGGCGCGGCGCAAAAAAAGACCTCATCGCCATGGCCGCCCGGAATGCAGAAATCGCCCTTCAGAAACACCGGCCGGAAGTCAGCGATACACTTGAAGAGCTGCGCGTGCGGCTGCACCTGCAGCGGCATCCCTACCGCATTGCCTGCTGCGATATATCAAACATCATGGGCGCCGATGCGGTCGGCTCGATTGTCGTGTTTGAAGACGGCCTGCCGCAGAAAAAAGCCTACCGCACCTTCCGCATTCAACATGTTCATCAGCCTGATGATTACGCCATGATGCACGAGGTGCTGCAGCGCTATCTCGGGCGCCCGCGCAATCAAGATGCTCCCGACCTGATCGTGGTTGACGGCGGCAGGGGACAGCTGGCGATCCTGCTGCATGTTCTGCAGGAAGCAGGCTGCGAAACCGTTGACGCCGCCTCGCTCGCCAAGGGCCCTGAGCGCGGCCGGGCCAAACGCGAACAAACCGAGAAGGTGTTTATCCCCAACCGCAAAAACCCGGTCAACTTCCCCCATAACTCGCAGGCGCTCTTTCTGCTGCAGCGCATCCGCGACGAGGCCCACCGCTTCGCCGTCGGCTTTCACCGCCGTGTCAAGCGCAGCAAAGACTTCTCCACGGAGCTGTCCTCGATTAAGGGCATCGGCCCCAAAACCGCGCAGACCCTGCTCAGGCATTTCGGCAGCCTTGAACGTGTCCGCTCTGCCGAATACGCGCAGATTGCGGGTGTGTCCGGCATCAGCAAGCTGCGCGCGCGGATCGTGTTTGACTCCCTGCATGCGCAGCAGGGCACAAACAGCTTTGAACGCTCAAAATGAAAACGGCCCTACAGCTCTTGTGACTGCGGGAACAGCCCCCTGCGGATGCCCGGGAGCTGGGAGTTTTGAGCATGTTTGCGGAGGTAATCTGAGCCTTACATTCTTGAACTTTATGCCCTTAAACTTTTCGTTATCCCCCGCTCTCATTGACAATCAAGAAAACTTTCTGCTATAGTTCAACCCGCAAAAACACCGCCGGCCGGTCCGGCACACCCGCCGCACATGCGCCTGTAGCTCAGTTGGATAGAGCAACGGACTTCTAATCCGTAGGCCGGGGGTTCGAATCCCTCCAGGCGCGCCAGAAATCAACCTTCAAGGTTAGAGTATCGGTATCGAAATCGCTAACGGTTTCGGGACCGG
>CAIRTM010000027.1 GCA_903881505.1 uncultured delta proteobacterium
ATGGTGTCAATCGATTGGCGCCCGGAGAGGCCCTCGCACACGAAATGGGGCATGATGAGGCGGGATGGCGCGATAACCGTTTCAGCCGAAAGATCCCGGATGGCCTGTGTTGTCCTGAGCCGCCGCGGACGATGGATGCTCATGGCGCGCCTCCTTCCCGGGCAGTGCTGCGGTAATAGTCGACGATTGAGCGCACCAGCCCGTCGATCGTGAACTCGGAGGCTTCAAGCGCGGGTTCGCGGCCCAGCTCGCGCAGGGCCGCCGAAGTCACGGGCCCGATGCTGGCGCACAGCGCCCTCGTTTCAGGAACCATCCCGAAGAAATGCCGCACCGTCGATGAACTGGCGAAGGTGAGCATGTCGGCATGAGCCGCGTCTTCGAGTACAGCCGGGGCGAGAGGTTCCGGTTGCGCGGAACAGTAGATATGAATGCGGTCGACACGGGCCCCCCGGCTTTTCAGGCCTTCACTCAGAACATCGCGCGCATCCGCCGAGCAGGGAAGCAGAACGCCCGCGCCGGAAAGCGGTACACAATCAAAGGCCTCCAGCAGACTTTCCGCAACGAACTGCTGCGGCACCAGGTCCGGCCGCAGGCCATGGCTGCGCAGCGCATCGCCTGTTGCACGTCCGATCGCGGCGATACGGCATGCGCCCAGGCAGCGCGCGTCCCTGCCGGCGGCAAACAGGTGCCTGAAAAATACGGCGACGGCATTCTGCGACGTGAATACGATCCAGCCGTAGTCTTCGATCCTCGCGAGCGCGGCGCGCAGCGGCGCCGTGTCATCGCACTCGCGGATTTCAAGCGCGGGCAGCTCAATGACCCGGGCGCCCAGAGCGGCAAGCTGTTTCGAAAGGCCCGAGGCCTGCGTCCGCGTGCGCGTCACCACGATGCTTCTGCCGAAAAGCGGCAGCCGGTCAAACCAGCGCAGCCGGTCGCGCAGCAGCACCACGCGTCCGGCAACGATGACGGCCGGCGGGCGCATGCCCGCCTGCGTGACCCCGGCCGCGATCGTTGCAAGGGTGCCGGTGACGGTCTGCTGCCCGGGCCTGGTGCCCCAGGCGATGACCGCAGCCGGCGTGTCGGGCGGGAACCCCCTGTCCGCGATGAGCGCCTGCGCGATGCGCCCGAGATGTTTCATGCCCATCAGGAAAACAAAGGTCTTCAGGGGATCGTAGGCGGGAAAATTGATGTCCTCGTCATCGGCGGCATCGCCCCGGCGGTGGCCCGTGATGACCTCGAAGGCATTGGCGCAGTCGCGATGCGTCAGCGGAATGCCCGCGTAGGCCGGAGCGGCGTAAAACGATGACACGCCCGGCACCACGCAGAAGGGTATGCCGGCCGCGGCCAGGGCCTCGGCCTCCTCGCCGCCGCGCCCGAAAATATAGGGGTCGCCGCCCTTGAGGCGCGCCACCACCCTGCCCTGGCGGGCCGTGCGCACCAGCAGTTCGTTAATCCCGTCCTGGGCCATGGTATGGTCGCCGCCCTGCTTGCCGACGTAGATTTTTTCGCACGCGTACTTTTTCAGCAGCGACGGGTTGGCAAGGTAATCATGGATAATGCAGTCGGCCGCTTCAAGAGCCTCCAGGGCCCTGACCGTGATAAGGCCCGGGTCCCCGGGGCCTGCGCCGACAAGATAGACGAAGCCGTTTTTCATATAAGCCTGAGCGCTCCCTGTTCCTTCAGCAGGCCCGCCAGCCGGGCGCCGGCCCTGTCCGGGTCAGTATCGACGACTTCGTCGCGCAACGCCCGGCTGCCGTCGGCTGCGGCCACGATGCCCCGCAGCCGCAGCGCGCCGCCTGCCTCAATCACCGCCAGGGCGCCCAGCGGCGTATGGCAGCCGCCGCCGAAGCGCTTGAGAAAAGCGCGCTCGGCCGCGACACAGCGCTGCGTTTCCGGATGATTGAGCGGCGCGACCGCGCGCAGCGTACCGGCATCGTTCTCCCGCGCCTGCAGTCCCAGGGCTCCCTGGGCCGGCGCCGGAATAAATGCGTCCGTATCAAGCTGCACGCAGCGCAGGCCGCCCGTGTCCAGATCGATGCGACGCATGGCCGCCGCTGCCATGACAATGGCGTCGAAGCGGCCTTCGCGCAGCTTTGTGACGCGCGTGTTCACGTTGCCCCGCAGGGGCTCAACCCGCAGGTCGGCCCGCGCCAGTTTAAGCTGCGCCGTCCTGCGCATGGAGCTGGTGCCGACAACAGCCGCATCCTTCAGGCACAGCTGCCTGCTGCCTTCCCATGCGCCGGGCCTCACCAGCAGCCGGTCAGCGGGGTCCTCCCGCTCGGGCACCGCGGCGATAACCAGGCCCGGCGGATTTTCCGTGGGCAGGTCCTTCAGGGAGTGCACCGCCAGATCGATGCTGCCATCGAGCAGGGCCTGCTCGATCTCGCGCGTAAAAAAGCCCTTGCC
>CAIRTM010000028.1 GCA_903881505.1 uncultured delta proteobacterium
CCGGCGCACAAAACTCAGCTTTTCTTCAAACGCCGCCTGAACCGCCGGGGCTTTGTCAGTCAGAATCCCCGACAGGACGACATAGCCCTTTTCAGCCGTATGTTCCACAAGCGCGTCTCTCAGATCAATCAGAATGTGCGGCAGTATATTGGCAGCAACCAATTCAAAAACGCCCGCGACCTTTCCGAGAGGGTCCGTGCTGAACTCAATGCGCTCCGCCACCCGGTTGGCTTCGGCATTTTTGCGTGCGCACCGCACGGCCGTATGGTCGATATCGGTACCGACGATGCCGCGCAGCCCCAGTTTGGCGGCTGCAATGGCCAGGATGCCTGAGCCGGTGCCCACGTCGAGCATGCGCGCTCCGGACGGAAGCCGCGCCGCGAGTTCGTCGATCGCGCGCAGGCACATGCGCGTCGAGGGGTGCGTGCCCGTGCCGAAGGCCATGCCGGGGTCAAGCTCGACGATCACTTCGCCCGGCCGGGCATGATAGTCGCACCACGAGGGCTTGATGACCAGGCGCTCAGTGACGCTGATCGGCTGAAAAAATGATTTCCACTTTTTGTTCCAGTCCTCCTCGGGCAGGCCGCTGACCCGCAGCAGGGGTCTCTCGCATCCGAACAGTTCAGGGACGCGCTCAAGACGCTGCCGGATTTCCGCCAGGGCCGCTTCAGCCTGATCGCCGGTTTCAAGGTAGCCCTTCAGAGTTACCCGGCCCGGATGGTCGCGGTCGGGCTCCTCGGCGATGCCGGTGCTGCCCTGTTCCATGATCCAGTCGGCAACCGCCTCGGCACAGGTTTTCTCAAGGCTGACCGCCAGCTCTATCCAGCGCGGCTCCTGTTCTGCATCACTATCCATCACGTATCCTTTATAGCACGATAGTGTGCGCCGAGCGCATTACAGGCAACACGATTGTGAATGGTGCGCACGGCGACCAGTAATGTTGTCATTCCGGCAAAAGCCGGAATCCAGAATATGTTTTGTAGCTTCAAAAAACTGGACACCGGTCTTCACCGGTGTGAAGTTTTTACTGACCTTTTAAAAAACCCATCAGGGCTGCACGCACAACCAGCCGTGCCGGTTGATACAAGGCATAATTATCAAACCGCGTACCGCGCCGCAAGATGTTTCATCACGCTGGCTCTTTATTACCCGGCCGGCTCCGCCCACATCGTGCGCCGACACTGCCCTTGACACACAACCATCACTATTTTATGGTTTGCCCATCGCAAAGCAAGCTTCTGTCATCCGGCGCGCGACGGGCTTGCGGGCTGCCTTGCGGAAATCGCAGTCGCCTGGCATGCCCCGATATTTTCATCCTCCTGTCTGCGGGATGCTCCGGCGGGAGAACAGACAAGGGAAAATACAAAACGTGCTGCAGGAACTTTCTGAAAAACCGGGGATTAAAAAAAGACTGCCCTGTTTCCTGGCAGCATTCCTGCTTGCAAAACTTATTGTCATTTCAAGCATCGGCTTCATGGAGCCCAAAGGGGCCTCAGCGCACTGGACAGACATGCCGGATATACCGCGTCTCGTCCTGGCCCTCGGATGCCAATGGGACAGCCTACACTATACCCGGATTGCAGAGCGCGGCTATCCGAAAACCGAAACTCACACCATGCTCTACAGCTTTCCACCGCTGTTTCCTGTTCTGATCAGGCTCCTTACGCCACTGGCCGGAAACCTGTATCTTGCCGGCATTATTATTTCCAACCTGTTTTCTTTTGCAGCGGCTTATATTTTTTACCGGTTCGCATGCATGCTCGCCGCACCCTCGAGAGCCTTACAGGCCGCGCTTTTGTTTGCGCTGTTCCCCACCAACCTGGCGTATGGAACCGTTGCCTACAGCGAGGCGCCCTACTTGTTTTTTGCCATCGCGTCTTTGTTGTGCCAGTATAACCGCAGATACGGCCCGGCAGCTGTTTTTCTCACCCTGGCTCTCCTGACCCGTTCTGTCGGCCTTGTGCTCATACCCGTGCAGTTCTTTCTGGCTTTGTACTGCGAGCGCCGGCACGCCGAAAGCCTGCATGCGGCTGCTAAAAGACTGGTCTGGTTTTTTATGCCTGCCCTGGCAGTGCTCATGCTGTTCTTGTACTATCGGTCCCAAACGGGAAATTTCCTTGCCGTGTTTCACAGCGGAGAATATTTTGGCGACTCGCTCATGACTCCCTACCACCAGTATAAGGACATGACCAGCGGTTATTTTGCTTTTTTAAATCCAACCCTTGACCTTACGGCGGCTGCTCTTGAACGATATGTATTTACCGTGCCGTTTTTCATTTTGAGCCTGTTTTTGTTCAGAATTGACTGGAAGCTTGCCCTGTACGGCTGTGTTTTTATGTACATAGCCCTCAGCATGACCGGCAGCGCTGCTGCAGCATCGGCCCGTATTATGCTGGCAAGCTGGGTAACATGTATTGTTTTTACGGCGAGAATGCCCGGCTGGGCTGTATGGTCGCTTGGAATACTGTTTACTGCTGCCGGCGTGTGGGTCATGTACCGGTTTCAGACGGCCATGTTTATCTGATTGCTGTCTGTTGTGCGCACAAACAGGCCGGCACGGGTGAAGCCGTTGGCTTTTCCCGTGCCGGCCCTCCTGAGCTGTCCGCTCTATCATGAATAATCCGGGGAATGCATGGGCGCTGTTTACAGGGATGAATTGTTATCTCTTCTGTTTGTATTTCCGCCTTGTCAACAGCGTTATACCTTCCCTGTCGGTTTAGTGACGGCTTACAGCTCCCGGAGAAAATCCGCCAGGGTGTAAAACTCATCCAGCGTGAGTGTTTCAGCCCGGCGGTCAAGATCGATGCCCGCCGCAAGAAGACCTGCCTGCACACCTGCAGGGTCATCGCCCAGAAAAGGCTTCAGGCAGTTTTTCAATTTTTTCCGCCGCATGGAAAACGCGGCTCGGACAATCTTCTGGAAAAACACCTCACGCGGGTCAATCCAGTTTCTGCTTTTATCCGGCGCCAGCATGATCGCGGCCGAGTCGACCTCGGGCTGCGGATAAAAGCAGGCGGCGGGGACCGTAAACAGGCTGCGCGGCGGAGCATAGGCCTGCGCGAGCACCGACAGGATGCCGTAGTCACGGCTGCCGGGCCCGGCGCACAGGCGCTCGGCGAACTCCTTCTGCACGATCAGCACCGCGCTTCTGAACAGCCGCGCGGTCTCGAAGAACTTCAGCACGATACGGGAGGTGATGTTGTAGGGGATGCTGCCTATCAGGACCGCGCCGCCGCCCGGCGGGCACAGGGCCTTGAAATCAGCCTGCAGGATATCCTGATTATACAACGAGACATGTTCATTCGCGTACTGATCAGCCAGCATCGCGCACAAATCGCGGTCGATCTCGAAGCAGTGCGCGTGCGCACCTGACTGCGCGATAAAAAACGTGAGCGCGCCGGGCCCGGGCCCGATCTCGATCACGCAGTCCCCGGGCGCGATTCCGGCCCGGGCAACCGTTTTCTCCGCAAGAGATTCGTCGATCAAAAAATTCTGCCCGCAGGATTTGACCGGCCGGATGCCCAGACTGCGGATGATCGTTTTTGTGGGAAACTGCATTGTCTCTCTCACCGCATATACAGTGTTGCACTGCAGCCATGCTAATACAGGCGCGTGCTAATTAAAACTATAATTTGACATCAATTGCCGTTTACAATAATTGTTTTGTATAGATGCGCACCGCTGGGCACCTGTATCCTGAGTGAATAAAAAGACGGCAAACGTATGACGCACTCCCGCAGACCCGGTACATTTCTGCTTGCTTTTCTTCTGGCGGCGGCAACAGCCGCCGTCTACCTGCCGGTTACCGCGCATGATTTTGTATACTACGATGACGATATCTATGTTTTTGAAAACCCTGCGGTGCAGCAGGGCCTGAGCGGCGCAAGCCTTGGCTGGGCCTGCACGAGCACGCTCGGCTCCAACTGGCAACCGCTGACATGGCTCTCACACATGACCGACTGCATGCTGTTCGGGCTCAATCCCGCGGGCCATCATCTGACAAGCCTGCTGCTGCATATCGCAAACACCCTTCTTTTGTTTCTGGCGCTTGCGCGCATGACCGGCGCCCGGTGGCAAAGCCTTTTTGTCGCGGCCCTGTTTGCGCTGCATCCGCTGCACGTCGAATCGGTCGCCTGGATTGCCGAGCGCAAGGATGTGCTCAGCACACTGTTCTGGATGCTCACCCTGTGGGCCTACGCAGTGTACGCTGAGCGGCCGGCTGCGGCCCGCTACGTTGTGGTGACCGTCTGTTTTTCCCTGGGACTGCTGGCAAAGCAGATGCTCGTGACGCTTCCCTGTGTGATGCTGCTGCTTGATGTCTGGCCCCTGCGCCGGTTTCAGCAGCGCTCAGGCATTAAAAAGCTCTCCCTGATATACGAAAAACTGCCGCTGTTTGCGCTTTCCGCGCTTATGAGCGCTGTCATATTCCTTGTACAGCAGCAGGGCCTGGCGATCAAGCCATTGCCGCTCCCTGTCCGGCTTGCCAATGTCCTCAATTCCTACATGCACTACATCGGAAAAATGTTCTGGCCGGCAGACCTGGCTGTTCCGTACCTTCACACAGGGGGTGGCGCAACAGGGCAGGCCGCATATCTTGCGCTCGCAGCGGCTTTTCTGCTGGCAATGTCCGTACCGGCTGTAATGCTCGCAAAAAAAAGCGGCTTTCTTTTTACCGGATGGTTCTGGTATCTGGGCACCCTGGTGCCTGTGGCCGGGTTTGTGCAGACCGGCTACCACGCGCAGGCCGACCGCTATACCTACATTCCGCTCACCGGTTTATTTATAATGATCGCATGGGGCGTCCCCTCGATTTTCTCCCGGTGGCACATGAAAAAATGGGCCCTGCCCCTGCTTGCCGGCGGGGTTCTGGCCGCTCTGATTCCTGTAACAGCAATGCAGCTTCGCTACTGGCGCAACACCGACACCCTGTTCAGCCATACCGTCAAGCTCATGCCCGACAACACTGTTGCCCACAATGCCCTGGGCTATTATTTTTTTAAGCAGGGGAAAACACCGGAAGCATACGGCCATTTTGTGCGGGCGGTCCGCAGCAATCCGGGCTATACAAAAGCGCAGTATAATCTCGGCTGCGTGCTGGCCGGCTTCGGAAGGCTTGACGAGGCCGCCGCCTGCTTCCGTGCCGTGCTGAGCATCTACCCCGATGACGTGAAAGCCCACACCCGGCTGGGCAGAATCCTGCTCATGCAGGGGAAAACCGGCGAATCAATCGGGCATTTTCAGCAGGCGCTTGCCGCCCAGCCCGATTACGGCGAAGCCCGCCACTTCCTGCGCAAGGCCCTCGCCGCGCAGGCCGCACAGCCCCATACACAACAATAGAGATCGCGTAAATAGATCGACCGGACTTCAGCGGTTTTCCGCCGCCGAATCCTTTCATCCCCGCCTTGACACCCTGATGAAGTAAGGCTATTACTACCGCAATGGAATCGATGATCTATAAACACCACGCTGCGCGAAGAAGAATCATTCAGCTGTCGCTGTGGCCGGTCGTGGCGGTCGTGATAGCCTTCGGGTGGCGCTACCCAGTGCTTGGCTACAGCGTGCCCGTTGTCATGCTGATGGGCATGGTCGGCGGGTTTGTGCGCGGCAGGTACGTGTGCGGGCATTTGTGTCCGCGGGGCGCGTTCTTCGACCGCGTCATGCCCTCCTTAAGCCGCCGTCGCCCGATCCCGGCGTGGATGCGAAGCGGCATTTTCCGCTGGAGCGTGCTTGCCGCTCTCATGGCCTTCATGGTGTACCGGATAGCGCAGAACCCCGGCAGCTTCGACCACTGGGGACAGGTGTTCTGGCTCATGTGCACGGTGACGACCGCCGTGGGCGTGGTGCTTGCCGTGTTCATCCACCCGCGGGCCTGGTGCACGTTCTGCCCCATGGGCACCATGCAGAGCGCACTTGACCGGGGCCAGGCCCGCATTCTGATCGACGCTGAAAAATGCATCGAATGCCGGGCCTGCGAGATAGCCTGCCCCATGAACCTCGCTATCATCCGCCACAAAGACTCGGGCACGGTCGCCGACCATGACTGTTTGCGCTGCTGCCAGTGCTGCAGCGTGTGCCCGAAGGACGCCCTGAGTCAGGCTGTCTGACCGGTTGCTGGAAACCTTTTTTAAACAGCCTGGCGCGGCCGCACGGCGCGCCCCATAATAACTTCGTAGGTCGCGGGAATGCGGCCCCCCCGGCCGTAGCGCGTCTCATACAGCTCCGCCATCCGGCGCCAGATCCGGCGCACCCCCGGCGTGCGGTTGCGGCGCGGGGAGGCATTGCGCGCGCCCATGCCCTTGATTGCGCGCGCCAAACCGGCAACACTGTCGTACCATTCAATGATCTTCAGGGACTCTGTCGCGGCGGACGCAAACCCTGCACGACGCAGGGCCTCGTCGGCTGAGGCGCGCGTGTGGGGCACGGCAAAAGCGTCTCCCTGGTCGTAGCCGGTCTCACTGCAGGCCTGATAAAAGCATTCGCGCAGTTCCTGAAACGTGTGCGCGCCGAAAACCGCGAAAAAAAACAGGCCGCCGGGGCGCAGAACGCGCAAGGCCTCGTGCATGGCCATGTCCAGGCTGTTGAGCCACTGCAGGGTGAAGCTCGAGGCCGCAAGCTCACAGCAGCTCGCCTCAAGCGGCAGCGACTCGGCATCGGCTGCGAAAAGCCGTAGCCCTGTCGCAGCTGACTTGCCGCGTGCCCGCAGCAGCATGTTTTCCGCAAGGTCGCAGCCGCACACCTGTGCCCGCGGAAACATGGCTGCCAGCCGCGCGCTCAGGCTGCCGGTGCCGATCCCGATATCAAGAATGCGCTGCGGCTGCAGATTGCCGCAGTTTGCAAACGCAAGCAGGCCTTCAAGCAGCCGGCGCTGCAGCGCGGCATTATCATCATAGGTTGCCGCGCCGGCGTTGAATGATTTTTTTACAAATGTTTTGTCAATCATAGGCCGCGTGCTGCTGCAGTCCTAAAAACTTCGTAATTTCTTCCACAATGCGTGCGCGGCGGCTGACAAAAGGCATGTGCCCGGTGTCCGGCAGCATGAGCAGCCGGGAACCGGGAATGCTGTCGTGCATGAAGCGCCCGGCGTCGCTCAGGCAGATGCCATCTCGCTCTCCATGCACGATCAGGGTCGGCGCGTTTATGAGCGCGAGGTGCGGGCGCAGGTCTTCACTTTGAAGGCACGCAAGCGAGTCAAGGGCAGCCGCGCGGTCCGGGCGCTGTACAGTGTCCATGGCTGCGCGATAGGCCGGGTCTGCGCTGAAGCGGTCGTGTTCCTCGGGCGTGCACAGCAGGTCAAGAAACGTTTGCATGCCCGCGGGATAATCGCGCTGCACCTGCCTGTGCAGGCGCCTGACAACGGCAGGCGCAAGGCCGCTTTCATAGTCATCCCGGCGGACCAGGCTCGGATTGCCGCTTATGAGCACCAGTGCCGGTGCACGGCAGCAGCCCAGCTCAAACATTTTCAAAATAATTGAAACACCCATGGACCAGCCCGCGAGCACTGCATCCGGAATCCGCAGGTACTCGATAAGCGCGGCAATATCACGGGCGTGCTGTTCAAAAAAACAGATGCCCGGCATTGTGCGCGACCCGCCGTGCCCGCGCAGGTCAGGGGTGACTGTCATGCAATGCTGCGCAAGGCTGTCGCTGAACCCCTGCCAGACGCCGGCGTGCATGCCCCAGCCGTGAATCAGCACCAGCGGTCTGCCGCTGCCCTTGACGTGGTGGTGTATCAGATCAGCCATGCAATCATTCGTCCCGCGGAAACCGAGGCGGCCTTCAGGCGATAAGGCCGTGCCTGCGGCCGGCTTTGGAAAGCGCCTCAACAGCCCGCTCCAGGTCCTGCCGGGTGTGAAGCGCTGTTACGGTCAGTCGCAGCCGGGCGGCATTCGTTGGTACGGTCGGCGGCCGGATGGCACGCAGAAAAATCCCCTGCTCCATGAGATCGGCGGCCATGGCAAGCGCAATGGATGTCGTGCCGGTCATGATGGGGATAATCTGGGTTTGACTGCCGCCCGGGTCAAAGCCGCGAGAGCGCAGCTCGCGGTGCATAAAAACAGTATTTGACCGCAGGCGTTCCCGCAGGCCGGCATCCTGTTCGACAAGATCAAGCGCGGCAAGCGCCGCGGCAGCGTCCGCCGGCGGAAGTGCTGTTGTAAAAACAAAGGTGCGCGCACGGTTGACCAGATAGTCAACGAGCACCCGCGAGCCGGCGACAAAGGCGCCGAAGGAGCCGAGGGCCTTGCCCAGCGTACCCATGATGATCAGGCGGTCGGGATCTTCGAGGCCGAAATGCGCGACCGCTCCGCGGCCCTGCGGCCCCAGCACGCCGGTACCATGCGCGTCGTCAACGATCAGCGCCGCGTCATGGGTGCGCGCCAGTTCAAGCAGGCGCGGCAGGGGCGCGATGTCGCCGTCCATGCTGAACAGCGCATCGGTAACGATAATGCGCCGGCGAAAGCGCCCGGCCCGGCGCAGCCGCGATTCCAGTAAGCGTGTGTCCGCATGCGGGTACACACTCACCTTCGCGCGGCTCAGGCGGCAGCCGTCGACGATGCTGGCGTGGTTGAGCGCATCGCTGAAGATGGCATCACCCGGTCCTGCCAATGCGCTCAACAGGCCGATATTGGCCATGTAGCCGGTGGAAAAAAGCAGGGCGGCCTGCGTCTGTTTGAAATCAGCCAGGCGCTTTTCCAGATCGTCAAAAAGAGCGCAGGAGCCGCTGACCAGGCGCGCCGCGCCGCTGCCGGCGCCCCACTGCGCCGCGGCCTGGGCAGCCCGGCTGACCAGATGCGGATGATGGCTCAGGCCGAGATAATCGTTTGAGGCCATCAGCAGCAGCTCGCGGCCGTTGATGCGGATATGGGTTGCGGAGCGCGCGTCAACAGCAGGAATACGCCTGAACAGCCCGGATTTTTTCAACGCTCGGAGTTCTTCGTCCAGATCAAACATGGACACAGGATAAAAAAGCCGCTGACGGATGTCAACAGGCAAAAGGCAATCTCATCGTCGAACGCCCTGACGGGGCTCAAATGGCCGGCGGCGCCGTGCTCAGTTCGCCTCGGAGGGGCGCTCGTGCAGGCCCTGGCCCTGCAGGTCCGCAATCACCTCGAAGCAGCTGCGGGCATATGCGGCGACGTCCGCCTGCAGGCAGTCTATGTCGATCAGCTTTATGCGCTCCCGATAGGCTTTCAGCTTTTCAAGCAGCGCCATAAGCGCGCCGGGCTCATGCCGGGTGAGGCCGGCAAAGCTGAGCGCAAGGTGTCCGCGATGCTCCGCGAGGTAGGTCTCGATTTTTTTGCGGGCTGCGGCAATGCTCAGGCTGTCGAATGCGCCCAGCAGGTCAACCACAAGCGTGTGTCCATCAAAGGGCTGCGGCCTCGAAACAATGCTGAACGCGCCCTCAGCGCTTCCGGCTTTGCGGAGTTCAGCGCGGTATTCCGTGCGCAGCAGTTTCGGCTGCGCATAGCCCAGGTGATCAAGCTTGAATTGCTGCACGGCCGCGCTTATCGGCACTATTGCGGCCAGCAGCGCGTTTTTGACTCCGCCTGTTCCGGCAAGGCTCCGTATGCGCTGCTGTAAATCGCTGAGCCACGCCGAGACTTCAGGGCTTGGGGCCGTCCGAATCGCGGTCGGGAACAGGGGCAGCGCCATAACGCATTCGCGGCGGTACTGAGCGGCCCGAATGCGCAGCAGTTCATCGGGGGAGTCCTTGTATCGCAGGTAGCCGTTGAGCTGGCGCTCGACATAGCGCAGCACCGATGGCCCCAGGCGGCGGTATTCTTGATCATATACATCCAGAATGAGCTTTTCCATGACGGGCTTGCTGATATTCGGATGTTTAAATGTGAGATGGAAACCGTCCCATTCCCGATAGGGCACATCAAGCAGGCGGCCTTTTGCCTGCAGCCTTTCAAAAAAAGGCGTGCTGCAGGCCGGGGTCATGATCAGAAACTGGCTCAGGCTCGGCTTGAGTGAAACGAAGTATTCAAAATCCTCCCGGATCATGTCTTCGGTGTGAAAGTCATGCCCGAGAATGAGCGAGCACAGCGTGTTGATGCCGCGCTCGTGCAGGCTGTCGATAATTTTTTTTACATCAAGCCCCTTGAGCTTGCTGTAGTCGGCCTGCCGGGATTCAACACCGATCCAGACCGCTTCAACGCCCATGCGCACCAAGTCATCAGGGTCCCACATGGAAATGGCGCGCGCGCTGGCAAAACAGGAAATTTTAATCGGGTCCCGTGTGTCCTGCAGGACGCAGTCCAGATATTCCCGGGCGCGCTTCTTCTGTATGAGAAAATCTTCTTCAATAATTCCGATCGGCAGCCGGGTATCTCCCAGCATGCTGTGCACCCGTCGAATTTCGGCGTGCAAATCACGGCCGGTTTTCAAAAGCGGAATGTGGCGCTGCTTGTGAAAGTGCGAAGTCGCACAGAACTCGCATCCGTGCGGACAGCCCAGACCTGCCATGACCACGGCGCCCTTCATGGCCGGAATGCCCGCGATCTTGCCGAAGGTGGGATACACGACATGGCGCAGTTCGCCGTCGGACGGCTCGCCCAAAAGCCGTCGGAAAAAGGCAACGCCCTCCTCGCGGCAGATATGGTCGCCATAGGGCTCGCATTCCGGCAGCATGGTGCCGTAACCGCCCAGCACGATTTTGCTGGCGGGCAGGATCTCCCTGACCGCGCGTGACATGGCGCGCATTTTTTCAAAGGTGGCGATGACAAAATTGATGCCCACGTAGTCATAGCCTTTTTTGAGTTCGCGCCGAAACTGGCGCATAGTCGGGTACTGCAGCACGGTTACCGGGGCCTGCAGGTTTTCGGCGATGTATTCAAGCCCGTAGGAGATATATTTAACCCGCGGGCTGAAAATGCCCTGGGCGCGGGTTACCTGCGCGTGAAACAACTCGGTCTGGATATGTTCGGTGCAGTCGTCCGTGTTAACGCCGAACGGGCCGCATACGGTTGTGAGAAGAATTTTTTTCATGTGAACCTGTTTTCGTGGTGGATCCCGTGGGCTTAACAGCAGCTCGTGTGCCAAAGGGTGGCGGGCGTTTGCGCACTGATTGCCGTGGTGGTGTATAAAAACCCCTGGACGAGACATGCAGCCTGGGGCTTCTAAACTAAGATCATTGCTGGATCGGCAGTGAAGGCGTCTGCGCGCCTGCTTATAATGGTAGTATATATACAGGAGAGCGCAGCCTGTGTCAAGGCCCGCTCCCGTCGCCGTTTACAGCAGCGGCTTGATGCCGAGCTCTTTCAGGGCCGCCTTTAATCCGGTCACCTGCTGAAGCGTGCTGCCGGATTTTGCCTGCACGATTTCGGCGATCCGGTCAAGGCCGGGCACATGGAAGGCCGACACGCGCGACTGACGGCTTCACAGACACACGGCGCCCTGCGGGCCTGCGACGCACAGCGCGAGGGGCTCCTGCTCGATCAGCACCGCCCGTGCGTCGGCATACGGAATGCTGAGCGCGGGTTTGCCCGCGATCAACAGGCTGATCGCACGCTCACCGGCGGTAACTTCGGCATGCAGCGCTTTTCTGAGATTGCCGAACTTGATGATGAAAAACGGCAGTGCGTAGAGACAGAGAACGATACAATCGATAATATAGAAAATCCGCGCGCCGCCGTGGTGGTGGGACAGGGTAATGATGCCGTTGGCGCCCATGACCAGCAAAAACAGGGTGAGCGCCATGAGGTAATACATGAGCGCCGGGTTGCGCAGGGCGAACGTGCAGGTAACGCCGCCCCGGGCGTGCGGAGGAATGCCGGCGGAGCCCGACTAGAGCAGACCGGGGCCGCAAACCGTCAGCACAGGACCGCGAGCGGGCGCAGCCTTGATGTTTTGACGCTTTTAGGCTATGACAGTGCTGCGGGGTTTCTCGGCACCTTGCGCCGGGAGGCCTGCGGGCTCATTGCCGCACGCACACAACGAACATTCCGGGGCTGCAATGAAAACACTGCGTATTTCCGGTCAATGGAGTTCATTCCTGCTGCGCATCGTGCTGCCCACGATCCTGACGATCGTGCTGTACGTGGTGGCCCTTTTTACCATCATCATCCCGGCCATCGAGCATAACAGCCTTGAGCGCAAGCGCGAAATGATCCGCGAGCTCACCAATGCGGCCTGGAACGTGCTGGCGAAATTCGAGCACGATGAGCTCACAGGAGTGCTGACCCGGGAACAGGCCCAGGCCCAGGCGATCGAACAGGTCCGCAACCTGCACTACGGCGCCCGGATGAAAGACTATTTCTGGATCAACGACATGCACCCCCGCATGGTCATCCATCCCTACCGCAGCGACCTGAACGGCAGCGACCTGACAGGCTACAGCGACCCGGCCGGCAAAAAACTGTTCGTCGAGATGGTGGATGTGGTGCGGCAATACGGTTCAGGGTATGTAGAATACCTGTGGCAGTGGCAGGACGACGCGACCCGGATCGTGCCCAAGATATCCTACGTCAAGGGATTCGCCCCGTGGGGCTGGATCATCGGCACCGGCATTTACATCGAGGACGTCCGCCTCGAGATTGAGCGGATCACCAACAACATCATCCAGATCTCGCTCGTAATCCTCGGGATCGTCTCCGTGCTTCTGACGACCATTATTTTCAACACCCTGCATACCGAGCGCCGGCGCAGCCTTGCCGAACAGGCCCTGCGCGAAAGTGAGGAAAAATACCGCACCCTGGTGGAGTCGTCCTCCGAGGGCATGCTCATGGCCCTGGACGGGAAGTACATGTACGCCAACCAGATGATTTCAAACCTGCTGGGATATACGCAGGCCGAGTTTGCGGGCATGCAGCTCCATGAAGTGTTCAGCGACAATCCGCAGCATCCCGGCACCGCCTACACCCGCGACCTGTTTGCAGGCCGGCAGGTGGGCGAACAGTCTGAAGCCCAGATGGTTACCCGCGGCGGCGAGATCAAGGATGTTATCCTGTCCACCTCGCAGATTGAGATCGGGCCGCGCCGCGGCTTTATCATGGTTGTGACCGATATCACCAAGCGCAAGCAGGCCGAAGACGCGCTCGAGGCCAGCGAGGCAAAGTTCCGCACCCTGGCCAACAACCTCAATGTCGGCCTGTACCGGCGCACCGCCGGCACCCGCCCGGTGTTTATTGAGGTCAACCCGGCCATGGTCAAGCTGTTCGGCTATGAATCTCGAGAAGAACTGCTCGCCTGCCCGGTGCAGAATCTCTATCAAAACCCGGAGGAGATGCGAAGACTCGGCCCGATCGCCGAAAGCGGCGCGCTTGAGCGCGAAATCGTGCGCCTGCGGCGCAAGGACGGCACAGCGTTCAGCGGCTCCATCTGGGCCGTGGCCGTGCGCGACGAGCAGGGGGACGTGCAGTATTTCGACGGTATCGTCGAAGACGTGACCAGCCTGGTTGCGCGGGATGAGGAGCGCGAGAAATTGCTCTCAGAGATGCAGTCGGCCCTGTTCTTTTTCGGCCAGGGCCTTGACACGCTGCCGCAAAGCGATGCGGCCGTCTGCGCTCCGGGCATGAGCGTGCGGGGGGTTTCGCGGCTTTTAACCGATCACGGCAGCGACTGCGCGGTAGTGCTGCGGGATAATCTGCCCGCGGGTATAATCACCAATCGCGACCTGTGCAGGCTGCTGGCCGATCCCGGCTGCGACCTTGAACAGCCCGTGGCACAGGTGATGTCTTCGCCGGTCATTACCGCCGGGAGAACGGCACACGTGTTTGAGGTGGCACTGCTGATGGAACAGCACGCAATTTCGCATATACCCGTGGTTGACGCTCTCGGTTGCGTCACCGGCATGGTGACGCATGCCATGATAACCCCGCTGCAGAAATACTCCCCCGCTGTGCTGCTGCGCCGGATACAGCAGGCCGCAGACCCTGAAACTATTATCGCGCAGCGCGCAACCCTGTCGCACATGATCACCAGCCTGATCCAGAGCGGGGCACGGCCCGACTATATCAACAACTTAAGCGCTGTGGTCGCCGACACCCTGCTCAAAAGGCTTATAGAGCTTGGCGTGCAGAAGCACGGCGGGCCCCCGGTGCGCTTCTGTTTTCTGGTATTCGGCAGCGAGGGCCGGCGCGAGCAGACCCTGCAGACCGATCAGGACAACGCGATTGTGTTCGAAGATGTTGAGCGTGAACGTCTTGAGGGTGTGCAGCGCTATTTCCTGGACCTGGCCGAAACGGTCTGCGGCTGGCTCAACGATGCGGGCTACCGTTTCTGCGACGGCGGCAACATGGCAAAGAACCCCGAGTGGTGCCAGCCGCTCTCCGAGTGGCAGCGCTATTTTACGCGCTGGATTTCGCAGGGCAGCGCCGAGGACCTGCTGCGCACAAAAATTTTCTTCGACTTCCGCTGCGCCTGGGGCGAGGACGAGTTCACCGCCGGACTGCACGCCCACCTGCACGCGGTCATCGCCCAGCATCCGCGTTTTTTTCAGCTGCTGGCGCGCAATGTTCTGCAGATCAATCCGCCTATCGGCGTGTTCGGCACATTCGTTGTCGAGTCGAAGGGCCGCCACGGCAAGGCCTTCGACATCAAGGCTGCCATGCTGCCCATGGTGGATTTTGCGCGCATCTACGCACTGCAGCAGAATATCGAGACGGTCAACACGCTCGAGCGGCTCAAACAGCTGCACGAAAAAAATATCCTTTCGCTTCAAAACTACAATGAAATGACGCAGGCCTATACCTATCTGATGCAGATACGGCTGCGGGCGCAGGCGGCAGCCGCAAGCCGGGGCCTGCCGCCGGACAACTACATCAACCCGCGCTCGCTGTCTATTATTGAACAGCGGCTCCTCAAGGAAATTTTTTCACAGATAAAAAATTTCCAGACGCGGCTCAGCTATGACTTCACCGGCCAGCGCGAAGGCCTCTCATGATTCTTGTCATCGCCGATACGCACTGCTACTACGGCATTGTCAACCGCCAGATCGAACATGCCGAAAAAACGCTCGGCATTCCGGTCGATTGCGTGCTGCACCTGGGCGACTTCGGCCTGTACCGCGAGCATCTGCACAATTTCTTCGTCAGGCAGGGTGGCAGGTTTTTACGGCCCCTTTATTTTATCGAGGGCAATCACGAGGATTTCAACGAATTCAGTGCGCTGCTTGCGCGCTACAACAGTACCTTTTTTACACACCTGCCGCGCGCGACCGTGCAGACAGTGGGGCCGTACCGCATGCTGTGCATGGGCGGTGCGGCCTACATGGACGCGCTCAACACGCAGCCCGGCGCAGTCATCAAGGACCATCACATCGATGCCTGCCTTGCCCTGCCCCAGGATGCCGATATCATCATCTCTCACGACTGCCCCGTTGGCATCGGCGTGCCCAACACGCCCGGCCTTGAGTACTTCGGCGCGCCGGGATTTCCACGCAGCCGAGAGCTGCTCGAGCATTTCAAACCGCGGCTGTGGCTGTTCGGCCATCATCACAAATGGTTCAGCACCGAGGACGGCGGTACGGTCTTTCACGGCCTGCCCGGCAGCTGGAAGGGTTACTGCCTGCTGGACGATAATTACAAGGTTATCACGGTCGAGAACAGCGTGCCGTGGCAGCGCACCCGCTTTGTCGACCGGCTGCTGCACAAGCTGCGCATCGTCCGCTCACAGGGCCCCTCCTCCTGAACCGCGGTGAGTCTGAAACCCTGCCGCGCTCTCTGTTCATGCTGTTTCTTATTGCCAGACTGGACGGTACAGGTGGTTTTTGGTAACGCGAGAGCATTTCCCCAGATATCGTAGACTGGCGTCATTTCAAGGAAGCGGCTGGGAAATCTTAACAGCACGATGTCCCGCTTCGGTTCCGGGAAAGCCGCACATGATTTCATACAAGGCAGGGGGGGGCGCTTGAACCATCAGGCGGCTTTTTTATTAAAAACAACCCCCAGTATTTTTTTCCTGTCGAGATGGTTGAGAGCATCAGCAAATTTCTGCTGTTTCACTCTGCCGTGCTCGACCACAAACAGGGTGCGGTCGACAAATTCGGAAAAAATGATTGGGTCGGCTCCGTCAGTGAGCGCGGGTCCGTCAATAATGATAAAGAGGTCTCTATGCCGGCGCTTCATGTCCTGCAGGAGCAGGCCGGCCGTGCGCGAACGCAGCAGTTCAGCGGACTTCAGCCGTACCCCGCCCAGCGGCAGCAGACGCAGCCGTTCTATGCCGGGGCATATCACCATGTCTGAGAGCGGAACAGTATCGTGCAGGCAGTCTAATATACCGGGCTGCGCATCGATTCCCAGATACCTGAGTACCGATGGGTTTTTAACATTCATATCAATGAGCAGCACCTCATGGTCTACCTCACGGGCGAAAGTGATTGCCAGATTGATTGCGCAAAAAGACTTGCCCTCCATATTCCGGGTGCTGGTTATGAGAAAGGTGCGATGGTCGCTTCCCAGGGTTTCGTTAATAATTTTGGTTCGCAGCAGCTTGAATCGTTCGCACACGTCATAATCCGCAAACGGCGGTGCGAGAATTTTATGCTTAACCACGGCAGATTCAGAATAGGGCAGTATGCGCGCGGCCGGCAACCCGGAACCTAAAACGATATCAGAAGCGCCGTCAGATCCGGTTACCGCATCCGTGCGTTCCTGCCGGGCTTTATGGAACGCATCGTGTATTCGTTTTGCATGGTAATATCCAGCGCTTTTTTCAAAAAAAGAAATCGTTTCATAGGCTTTATTTATCTCTATGAATTTTTCTACCGACCTTTTGTTCCCGGGATTTCTATCAGGGTGAAACTGAAGGGCCAGTTTTCTGTATGCCTTTTTAATCTCCTCATGATCGGCGGATTTACACACGCCCAATGTTTCATAAAAATCTGCCATTGTATGCCTCAAGCACAAAAGACTCGAAGGGGAAATGTTTGAACATCCCCCAAGAACAGAACTGGCAACAGCCACCGGTGAGCTTTCAGCCCCCGCCGAATGTTCCGCTCGATAAGCCCGGCGGACTTGTTGCGATGCCTGCCCAGAATATGGGCCCTGATACCCATGCCCGCGGGCTTATTTCTCCGCCCAGTCCTTAAGCTTATATTTTACAAGGATTTTTGCGAGCTCGCCCGAAGACCGCAACTCTGCAACTCCCCGTTCAAAGATATCCGCTTCGGTTTTACAGCCGGCGCAAAATGCCAGGTTCAGATCTGTCTGCTCTTCGGCAAGGCCGGCCTCCCGCAGCAGCATGGCCCAGCCCAGGCGGCCGGCGGTATAGAGAATGACGCTGCGATCATCGATAATCGCCTTGATCTCCCCCGTGCGGAGCTTGACCAGCAAATCGCGCAGCGGCTCTTTTCCGCCGGCCTCGACAAGCATGTTCGCGGCCGACAGCTTCTCGCGCAGTTCGCAGGCGTAGCCCTTGACGATGCCCACCCTGCCGCCAAGCTCTGCCAGCGACGCGTCGGCATTCCCGGGATTGAAACGCCAGGGGCTTTCCTTTAAGACGAACAGGTAGCTCGCGCTGCGGCCGATGATGCTGGCGGGGTACTGAAAGTTCAACCCCCCGGAAGGATCCTCCTGCTGTTCAACTTCCTCGCCTTCGCGGCGGTCAAGACCGATAACAGCGCTGATGCGGCCGTGCAGGGCATCTGCCATGGCCTGCTCGTATTCCATGATTCTATACTCGACTTCATAGCCGCTTTTCTCAAATATGGCCCGGGCCATTTCAACCACATACCCCGGCAGTGAGGCACCCGGTTCACAGTTGTAGGGGCACCATGCATCCGCACCCAGAACGATTTTCTTTTTCATCTGCTGCGCCCCGCTGCCGTCTTCGGCGCCGGCCGTCGCAGGCACCGGGGCGATACCCGCCAGAAGAATGAGCGCAACTGCCGCCCTGAGACCGGTCATCATATTCATCATGGCTGCATAGCCTCCAACGAAAGAAAAATCAGGCCCTCAATAACAAGGGGCCGTATTTAATAGTGTCCTTATACCTCTGCGCCGCTCTGCCCCGGGGCGCCCTCCGCCCGAATACTCTGCTCAATAAACTCGGCGAGCTTGTTGTGATGCCTGTCCAGAATATCGGTAAACTCTATGCCCATGCCGGCGGAGGTGGCATTGGAGACTGATTTGGTCCAGACAACGCGGGCATTGATGGTCATGCGCTCGGGATCGCCGGGCAGCTTGATATCAAATGCAATCGAGGTATCAACAGGATGGGGCTCATCGGTCGAAATAAACGCCCCGGTGCCGCTCAGGTTGGTTATACAGGAAAGCGGGCTGAGGTCGGGATTGGCGTCCAGGATACGCAGGCTGGTCTGTATACGCCCTTTTTGCCTTCGTTCTTCCATGGAAAACCTCCGCTTTACACACTGCCGCATGCAGACGGCAGCCAAGGGTTGGTAAAGGAAAGAGTGTTCCGCTTTTGTTATAATACAACAAAACCCTCTAGTAATATGCGCACTCTATTAAAAATAATGTACTGCGTCAATACCTAAATACGCCTGTATACAAATGGTTAAAGCCGCAGTTGAACACTCAAGGGGCATGGGGGTTACGCAAGGATCGGGGAAAGCCTCAGGGCGGGGAAACGGACTCGCCGCCGATGAGCCCTGAAATCAGGGCGACATAGGCATAATCGAGCAGCCGCTGCTTAGAGACAGGGTCTATGAGCAGCAGCCGGCTGCCAGCGCGCTGAAAGCCGGACAGGGTTTTGCGGCGCCGCACCCAGGTAAGCTCCGTGATAACGCTTACCGGTGGCTGCTGAGGGGCAATATCGATTTTCAGCAGCACCGTCTGGCCGCCGTACATTTTTACAGGCGCGTCAATTTCAAGGCCGAGACCCTGTGCGCATATATCGACGAGCCTGCAGCGCGCGGCCGCTTCTTCGACGCTGAAAAGGCACTGCGCGGGCAGCGCAAGGGGAAAGCGCAGGAAATTACGATGTTTGTCGGGGCGGTTGACAATGACGCCCTGCATGTGTGCGTAGTCCATGGCCGGTACCAGCGGTTTGGCTGCTGCGCCGGGCATGCCCGGCGGACATGATGTTTTCTAGCCGTTCTTCCTGAACAGACAGTGCATGCGAATCATCCCGTGGGAAGTATCGGACGTACCTGTATATAGTATAAGGGAAAATCCGCGAAGTTCAACGCAAACCGTGGAGAAGCAGGGGGGGGCAGGTGGCCCTCATGGGCGAGTTGGACGCGGCGTACAGCGCACCGCAGGCCCGCAGGGGGCGGCAGCGGACGGCTACCGGCGGTTTTTCATAGTTCTCTCCGCGTCCCGCTTCTGATCGCGCTCGCGGATGCTGTCACGCTTGTCGTGCAGCTTTTTGCCCTTTACCAGCGCGATCAGCACCTTGACCTTGCCTTTTTCATTAAAATACATCTTCAGCGGCACGAACGACTGGCCCCGCTCGCGCATCTTGCCGTAGAGTTTTTTGATCTCGGCGCGGTGCAGCAGCAGCTTGCGCCGGCGCAGCGGCTCGTGGTTGAATCGGTTGGCATGGGTATACGGGCTGATGTGGGCATTAACCAGAAAAATCTCGGTGCCGTCGATGCGGGCGTAGCTGTCCTTGAGGTTCACCGCGCCCTGGCGGCAGGACTTGACTTCGCTGCCCTGCAGTTCGATGCCGGCCTCATAAGTGTCGAGGATTTCGTACTCGTGCCGGGCTTTTTTGTTCTGGGCGATCTGTTTTGATTCAGCCATGGCTGCCTTGTGTCCTGATGCTATGCATCCACCGCAATGACGAATGGCGCGCGCAGAGGCCGCAGATCGGTATCTTTCAACCGCCGGTCAGAACTTATTCCCGGTCAGACGCTCATACGCCTCGATATACTTGGCCGCTGTTTTGGCGATGATATCGGCCGGCAGCGTCGGCGCGGGCGGCTTCTTGTCCCAGTCGAGCGTAGTGAGGTAATCGCGCACGAACTGCTTGTCGAAACTTTTCTGGCCGCGGCCGGGCGCATAGTCGTCCCGGGGCCAGAAACGCGACGAATCGGGCGTGAGCACCTCGTCAATGAGAATGATCTGCCCGCCGCAGACGCCGAACTCGAGCTTGGTGTCGGCGATGATGATGCCGCGCGCCAGGGCAATGTCGCGCGCGCGCCTGTAGATGGCAACCGTCAAATCGCGAATGCGCGTTCCCGTATCGGCCCCCACGACGCGGCACATCTGCTCAAAGCTGATGTTCTCATCATGCACTCCGGCCTCGGCCTTGGTCGAGGGCGTAAACAGCGGCTCGGGGAAGGCCTCGGATTCGCGCAGGCCGGCCGGCAGCGCAATGCCGCAGACCGCGCCGTTTTTTTTATAATCGCTCCAGCCCGAACCGGTAATATAGCCGCGCACGATGCACTCGGCCATGACCGGTTTGGCCTTTTTAACCAGCATGCTGCGGCCTGCGAGCACATCGCTGTAGGGCCGGCATGCGGCGGGATATTCGTTGACGTCGCAGGTTATAAGGTGATTGGGCACGATGTCGCGCAGCTGCCCGAGCCAGAACTCGGTCATGCGGGTCAGCACGCGCCCTTTCTCGGGAATGCCCTCGTTCATGACCACGTCGAAGGCTGAAAGGCGGTCGGTTGAAACCATGAGCAGGCTGTCGCCCATGTCGTAGATATCGCGCACCTTGCCCCGGTTGACAAGCTTCAGGTCATTAAAATCGGTTGTAAGGACGATAGCGGGCTGCATGGGTGTGCTCCTTTCTGGTCGGTTTCGGATGCCGGACGTCGTGGCAGCGCCGTTTTCAGGCCGCGCACCACAATAATGGAAGCGCGTAAAAATTGCAACAAAAAGCAGCCGCGGCATCCGGCCTGGCGCCCGGATGCCTGTGCCCCTTTTGCCTTGGACACCACCGCGTTTTTATATTATTGTCACGTACGACTCGGCCTGCCGTGCGCGGTCAAGGCAGGCGGGATTATTTCACGGGGAACGCGTAGATGCCCCAGAGGAAAGCTATGAAATCAATAAACCAGGCGATCTCGACCGCGGTTACAAGCCGGTGATAGGCCGGGCGCGCGCCTTTGGCGCGAACGACCAGCGCGGCGGCGAACAGCAGCCATACGCAGAAGCCGAAGGCGATCGCGAACATGATCATGCTGTTGGTGCCGCCAACATCCATCTTTAAAAATTCAACGCCTGCAAGCGGCAGCATGCTGGTAAGAAAATCAAGCGTTACGGCGCACAGCATGATCACCACCGATCGCAGCGAACCGTCCTCACGGAAGGACCGGGCGGCGCCGTACAGGAACACGCAATAGGCAATGGTGTAGAAAATTTCATTGATGGACATGGCTGACCTCCTTCGACACGCGCGGGCTTTCTATGCCGCAGAGTATGCACAAAAAACGATACGAAAGCAATGCCGACCCCGATTGGCATCCGTATGCACTGGACACTGAGCCTTGCCGGTTTCTTCCTCCGCTCAAACATACTGGGCTGCGGGCTGCCGCTGCTGGCGAGCTTCAAGCTCACCCATGCCTGCAACCTCGCCTGCCGCGCCTGCCCGTTTCACCGGCTGACTGGCGGCCCCGCGGCGGCCATGGACTGGGATACCGCCACAGGCTGCCTTGATGAAATCAGGCGGCGGGGCTGCCGGATCGTCATCTTTGAAGGGGGCGAGCCCCTCATGTGGCGCGACGGCAGGCGCACCATCCATGACATCATCCGGTACGCCCGGGAGCGCTTCCTGCGTGTGGCAGTCACCACCAACGGCACCCTGGGACTGGACGTTCCCGCCCATGTCGTCTGGGTAAGCATCGACGGCCTCCCCGCAACCCACGACCGGTTGCGCAGCGGCTCGTTCGAGCGCATCCGGCGCAACCTGCTGTGCACCCGCCACCCGAAGGTACTGGCGCACCACACGGTCAACCGCGAGAACTGCGGCGATCTCAAAGACCTGATGGCTCTTCTGGCGGGTATGCCTGCCGTGCGCGGCCTGACCCTGCAGTTCTTCTATCCTTACGGCCGGGGCGAGGAAGACCTGGCGCTGTCGACCGGACAGCGGCGCGAAAGCATTGAAACCGCCATCGCGCTCAAGCAGCGCGGTTACCCGATCCTGAACTCAACGGCTGTGCTGCGCGCCATGATCGACAACACCTGGACATGCCCGGAACAGATCCTGATCAACGTTGATCCCGACGGCACGATCACGCAGGGCTGCTATGCCAAAAACCGCGGCGCCGTGAGATGTGCAGCCTGCGGGTTTACGCCGGTGGCCGAGGCCGCGGCAGCCCTGCGGCTCAATCCGGGCGCGCTGCGCACGGGCTGGAAAACGTTCATCAGCACATGAGGCGCATGCCTGCGGCCGGCCGGCGTTTTCCTGTTTGAAATTGACATTTCCTGCGAAACACCATACGTTATTGCCGCATTGTGCCTGGCGGGTGCGAACGGATCGGATTCGACAACCGCGCACAACAGAGAAAAAACACATGAAAAAAATACTTTTCCTGATTGCAATGTGTGCCGCCGGCTACTATGCCTGGCAGGCTCTGTCGCGCACGAATGCCAGCGGCCTTGAACCGCTTTATGATGAGCCCTATGTCGTGGTCTACGGCAGGGACCGCTGCGTCCTGACGCAAAAATGCCTCCAAAGCCTGCGCGCTGAAGGCATCGATGCTGTATACCAAATCATCGACGAACGCGAAGCCGCCGATGAACTGCACGAGCGCATGCAGGAGGCCGGGCTGAACACGCGCAGCTACGGACTCCCGGTTGTCGACGTCAACGGCCGCATATTCATACGGCCGGCGCTTGCTGCGATCCTGGAAGCCTACAACGATTATCAGGAGCAGTGACCTGCGGCCGGGCCCGTCAAGCTCTCCGTGCGGCAACGTTTTCCGGACTGCATCGGATTCAATAATCAGACCGGCTGCATGCGCAATGCGCGGGCGCACGAGCGGCCGCGATGAAGGTACAATAATGCCCTGGCCTGTTGTGCTCAACGCAACCCCTATCGGGATAACCAGAACCAATCATCTGCTTGCGGTCTGTCTGCTGCCGCTCTTTGTGAGCTGCGCTGCGCCCGGGGCACGCGTGCATGGCACCGGCATCCTGCCCGGGACCCCTGCCCCTGCACGCTTTGCCGTTCACGGGCATGAAATCATCGACACTGCCGCGAACAAAGCGCTTTTTTTCAAGGGCATGGGCTACTCGCCTTTTATGCCGGGCGAGAGCCCGCTGCGGGGCGACCACCCGGCCAATGACGGACGCTACGCAGAGCATCTCGGCCTGATGCGGGACATGGGCGTTACCTATCTGCACGTGTTCCCGATGAAAATGCCGCCGAAATTCTTCGAGGCACTGGACGGGACGGATATGCTCTACGGACAGGATATTTTCGTCTGGGCCTATGAAGAGGACTTCCTCAATGAGGCGTTTATCGCCAAAACCATCGAGGACATCAAGGCGGCCATCGACCACACCTATGCGGTCGGCAGGCCGGACCGGCTCGTGCTGTTTTCCATCGGCGATGAACTGCAGCCCGATTCGGTCGTGCGCACCGACAGGCGCCACCCGCAGGTGCGCAGTTTTACCGGCAGGCACATCTCGGTTGCAGACCGCACACCCACCGAAATCGCCCTTGCCCGGCTGATCGATGCGGCCATGGACTATGAGCTTACCCGCTACGGAAAGCGCCACCTCTACTGCCACACCAGCTGGACCCATATCGGCCCCCTTGCAAACCGGCCCGATCTTGAAGTGCCGGCCGAAAGCGCCGTCAACCCCGATCTGGGCGATCTTGTGTGCCTGAACGTCTACACCTACGCTCGCGGCGTGCGCACCTCTGCGCCCGGCTCCGTTACCGGCACGAGCTATCAGGGCTATATTGAAGAGCTGGCGGCGCAGGCAGTAAAGCCCGTGTTTATCACCCAGGTCGGCCTGTCGACCTCGCCTTTCGAGCCCAAACCCTGGGCGCCCGGATTCGGCGGACACCGCGTTGAGGACGTGCCGCAGGCCTTTGCGGGCGTATGGCGCGACGTGCGCACCGCACAGGGCCGCGAAAAGATCTGCGGGCTTTCTTTTTTCGAACTCAATGACGAATGGTGGAAAAGCGGCGAGGATGCCGTCGATTCAACCCGCCACAACGCAGAAGACCCGGAGGAGTGGTTCGGGATTTTTGAAATCGGCCCGGACAGGCGGCTTGTGCCCAAGGGAAGAATCCCGGCTGTCATCGGGGATTTGTTCCGGCACAACTGACACACGGGAGGCCCCCGCATGCATTTTATAATCACCGGCCGGGACGGCAGCGATCCCGGAGCGCTTACCAGAAGAATGAAGGCACGCGAAGAGCACATGCGCGGCGTTGACGAGCTGGTCCGGGAAAAACGCCTGCTCTATGCCGCTGCCATGCTTGATGAGGCGGGCAGCATGATCGGTTCGACCATGATCGTTGATTTTGCATCGCGCGAAGAACTCGACCGGTATCTGAAGAAGGAGCCGTACGTGACGGGCGATGTGTGGCAGAGCATCGAGGTGGCGCCCTGCAGGATACCGCCCGCTTTTCTGACGTAGCCCCGACGGAATACCGCGCGTCAGCACACTGCCGAAGAGGCTGGGCCGCATTTACGGGCTTTAACGCCCCGCGCAGACATGCTAGTATGTACAGGCAGTTAAACCATCCCGGAGATTGAAAGGATGCAGCAGCCATGACAGCCTGTTTTAACTTTACAAAAAAATCCGGCCCCATTGCCAAGATCGGCGGCGTGCATGTGCCGGCCTTCATTCTTGACGCCGGCGAGCCGGTGCTGTTCGACCCGGGCGTATCGGCCTTCGGCCCGCTGTACTTGGGGGAGCTTGCCGCCCGCTTCGGCGCGCGCGTGCGCGAAAGACTCCTGATGCTTCTGACCCATTCGCATTTCGACCACTGCGGCGCTGCGCCGTACCTGCTGAGGGCCATTCCCGCCGCTCGCATCGGCTGCAGCCCGCATGCAGCCGACGTTTTACAGAAGGAAAAGGCCATCGAGTTGATCCGGCGCTTCAACGCCGAGTACGAAGAGCGCATGCAGGAAGAACTGCAGGGGCAGGACACCTCTTTTTCTGCCCTGCCGGTGAGCCTGCGCCTGCGCGAAGGCGGCACGGTCTCACTCGCCGGCGGAACGCTTCAGGTTTTTGAAACCCCGGGGCATACGAAAGACTGCCTGTCCTATCTATGGAGCGAGCGCGGCATACTGTTCGCGGGCGAGGCCGCGGGCGTATACACCGACGGTGAATTCCACAGCGTATTCCTGTCCGATTACACATCCTATATCGAGTCCATCCGCAAGATCATGACGATACAGCCGGAGGCACTGTGCGTGGCCCACGCGGGCGTGCTTTCAGGCTCAGCCGCGGTTGCACGGTATCTGCAGGCCTCGCTCGACGCGGCCGAAGCCTATCGCGAAAAACTTGAGCGCAGCCTTGCGCGCAACGGCGACGACGTTGAAAAGGTCGTCGAGGACATAACCCGCCAGGAGTGGGACAGCCAGAGCGACCCGGTCATCAACCGCAACCCGTTCATGACCAACCTGCGTGCTAAGCTACAGGCAATCCTGCGCCTGCGCGAACAGGAGAAAAGCTGAGAACGGGCGTCATCGCCTGTCACCTGGGGTTTGAAAGGAGCCGCCATGCACAAAGCGCACACGCCTCCGCCGATAATGCCCGCAGCGCGCAGAAAGCGCCGCAAAAAGCCCGGCACCTCCCCGGGCAGCCTGGTCTACACGGGGCACGCAGAGGCCGGCGAGGTCGCCCTTCAGCTGGTACAGTTTACCGAAAGCGCACTGCACGTCAGCAGCGCAACAGACGCAGCCGCCGTGCTCGGCAGGCTTGACGCATCCAGGGTGAACTGGATCGCTGTCCACGGGCTGCACGACACCGCCGTGATTGAAACGCTGGGAAGTCATTTCAGCATAGACCCGCTGGTCCTGGAGGACATTCTCAACACCGGGCACATGCCCAAGCTGGAGGACCATGACCGCTACCTGTTCCTGACTTTGAAGATGCTGAGCTTCAGCGAGGAGCGCACTGCCGTCGAGCAGGAGCACTTCAGCATGCTGCTGTGCGACGGCTGCCTGATAACCTTTCAGGAGAAACGCAGCGCCGTGTTCGACGTGATCCGCGAGATCCTCGGCAGCGGCACGGGCCGGTTGAGGAAACGAGGCGCCGATTACCTGTTTTACCGGCTGCTGGACACGATCGTCGACCACTATTACCTCGTGCTTGACAGAATCGAGGACAGCCTCGAGGCAATCGAGGAAGAGCTGCTCTGCGGGGACGCCACAAGCGTCTCGGAGAAGATACTTGCCGGCAAGAAGAACATGCTGGCCATGCGGCGCGCCGTTATGCCGCTGCGCGAATCAATGCGCCTGTTCAGCCAGCGCGACGTCCAGCTGATCACCGAGAGCACCTACGGGTTTTTCGATGACATTTGCGACCATCTCCTGCACCTGGAGCAGACTATCGAGCATTCCCGCGAGCTGTTCACGAATATGATGGAGCTGCAGGTGGCGGTCAACGCCAACCGGCTCAACAACGTCATGAAGACTCTTACCATCTTCGCCTCGATCTTCATGCCGCTTACCTTCCTGGCGGGCATATACGGCATGAACTTCGATTTCATGCCGGAGCTTGGCTGGCGCTGGGGCTACCCGCTGACGCTCGGCCTCATGGCAGCCGTTGCCGTCGGCATGCTGCTGTACATGCGCCGCCGCAAATGGCTGTAGCACGACCGCTGGAAAAAACCTCTTCTTAATCCCTATCGGGATCGGGTTCGGGATCGAAAAATCACAAAATGTCGATCGCGATACCGATAGCGATAACAATGTATATAAAGGTGTTTTCCACCCATGCGGCAAACGTAGCGTGGGTGCAGCGAAGCGAAACCCGCGGGATATATATCTTCATTATTGGTGGGGTGCACCCACACTACTGCGCTTCAAGCGCAAGAATGCGGTCAAGCCTGAACACGCGCTCCTCGCCCCGCAGCAGGCAATAGGCCCGCATGCCCGCATAGGCAGTTTTGCCGAAGGCAAGTGTGCCCACGAAGCTGGGCTGCACGGTGCGGGTGCTTTTCTCGTCATTGGGCTTCATATAGGTTATCGCCAGGCTGCCGCCGTCCCTGATGGCCTGCTCGATCATGGCGATTTTGTCCTGCATCGACAGGAGCGTCCCTGAATCCCCGGCATGGCCGCCACTGAGAAAATGCGCCACGCGCCAGTCCGTGAGCAGATGGCCGCGTCTGAGCGGACGGGTCAGCGCCAGACGGTCGAAACGGCGGCAGCGGCTCAGGGCAACGTAGGCCTGCCCGTGCGCGAACGTGCCCCGGCCCAGATCGACCACCACCCGGTCGAATGTCTTGCCCTGGCTCTTGTGAATGGTCAGGGCCCATGCCAGCTGCAGCGGCAGCTGCGTGAAGGTGCCGGCGCTTTCGCGCTTCAGGCTGCGCGCCTCGGCGTCGAAAGAATAGCGGCACATGGACCAGGTATAGGGCTCCACGCTTACCAGCAGGCCCTCCTGCGTGCGCACCAGCACGTAGTCCTCATCGAGCTCCTCGACGTGCCCGAGCGTTCCGTTGACCCATAGTCCCTCGCTGTTATTGGCCGCGAACATTACCTGCGCCCCGGCCTTGAGCTGCAGCGCGGGCGCGACCGGGGCCGAACTCAGCTCAAACTCCGCGCTTGCCGTACCCGCGTAGGTAAACAGCTCTCCCGGCAGCTGCTCAAGGCGCCGTCCGTTGATCTGGTCGGCAGCGCGGTTGGTCGTTGTCAGGCAGATTGCGTCCGGGCAGGCATCAAGAGCCTCGGCGTCGACGCAGCGGTTGATCTGCTCGAGCTGCGCGTCCGTTATGGCGCGCGAGCGCACCGCACTCAGTAGATCGATAAAAAAATCATCCTGCTGGCGGTAGACCTTCTCGAGCTCGACGCACTCGAAGCGGAACTGCCCGGAGCACATGACCTGCGCCGAAAAAAAATAAGGGCTCTCATAGATGTGTTCAAAGAAGGCCCGCTCATGCCGGGTCAGCACCGGCGGCAGCTGGTACAGGTCGCCGATGAACACCATCTGCACCCCGCCGAAAGGTGCGTCGCTCCTGAGAACCGCTTTCAGGAATATATCGACGGCATCGAGCAGATCGGCGCGCACCATCGAGATCTCATCGATGACGATCACGTCAAGGTGGCGGTACAGGGAGGGATCCGCGCAGGAGCGCGCAATTTTACGGGCATCCTCCGGGGCCAGGCCGGGCTTGAAACCAAAAAAGGAATGGATGGTCTGGGCCTGCACATGCAGCGCGGCGACCCCGGTCGGCGCCAGCACGGCCATGCGCTTGCCCGTTACCGCGCGCAGATGGGTGAGCAGGGTTGATTTGCCCGTTCCTGCCCGGCCGGTGATGAACACATGGCCGCTGCCGTGCTCGACCAGGGTAAAGGCTTGGCGGAACTGCGGGTTGAATTCAATTGTTTCCATGCAGCTGCCTGCGCCCGTCATACATTACCGTTCATCCGGAGCCTGCCGGGAATTATACTGCATCGCCTCAGGCTGTCAATGCTGCCGGACTCACCGGCCCCGGTCATGCCGGCCGCGGGCTGACATCCGGAGCGCGCGCCGCGGCTGAAATTGCCATGTACGAATCCGAAAGACGCAGCGAGAAACAGCCCGGGTGTTCAGGACCGCGTGCAGGCCGTTACACGCGGGGCACTGCTGCGGATCCATGACGCAGCCCGCCCGTGGGGCGTTATGCTGAAGTAAACAATGGACGGGGTTGTCCTGTCAAGGCCCGGGGCATTGTAGAAAATGCACGAGCCGTTTTTGATCCCCGAACCGGAATCAACCCGCCATTGACCGGAAGCGCAGCACATCTCACGGCTTCAGACTCATTTTCAATTGACACCCGGGGAGCGCGAGGCTATAGTTTCAGCAATAGCGCACACCAGAATCGCTTTCCGGCCGCTGGCACACTATGTGTTCCTTCAACAGTTCCAGACGCATAAGCAGGCTACGATCATTCTGCATTCTCTGCGCCATCAACGTTATTTTTCTGACAGCACTGTACAGCGGCTACTGCGCCTACCGCTCCCTGAAACTCTACAACCACATTAAAAAACCGGTCCGCGGCCTGAGCGGCCGGGTGTATCGGGCTGACCCGATGCTCGGTTTTGCCCCCGTGCCCGGATCCCGCGGAGCGCACCTGCTGCCCCCCAAGCCGGACATTCCCATCCAGTATGACAATGACGGATTCCGGGTACCGCAGGGCAGCCCCACGCCTGAAGGCCGCACGCGCCTCCGTCCGCTGGTTCTGGCGCTCGGATGTTCGTATACCTATGGCGATGCATGCAATGCCGAAGATACTTTCGTGTGGCGCGTGGGGCGCCTTGTGCATGGTTCATCGATAAATGCCGGGGGATGCGGTTATGCGCTGACACACATGCTGCTTCTGGCGCGTACCCTGATACCGCGCTACAAGCCCGACTATGTCCTCATCCAGTATTCGCCGTGGCTGGTACCACGCGGTCAGTCATACTTTGCTCCTTCGTATTACGGTAAAGTGACCAATCCTTTTTTCGCTGAAACCCCTACCGGCATAGGTGTTCATCGCCCCGTGTTTATGCCGATTGTTTTTGATCTGCCCTTTGACCGCTACAAAAAATCGCCCGAAACTTTTTCCGATTTTGCGTCCTTCCTCGTGAGGGTCGGCCTGCCGCTGCATGCCTATGAAGATTTTAACATGCTCGTTTTTTTCGTTAAAAGGCGTGCCGGCCATATCCCGCTGCCGGCGCGCGATTCATCAGCCATAATGAAGGCCGCCTACAATGAACTGGTAAACATCGCACGGGATGCCGGTGCCCGTCCCTTTATCATTGCCCTCAGCGACGGTATAAAGCCCTTGACGATACCGGAAGAAATACATACTCTCGGCATTCCTGTCGTCAATGCCTATGCAGAACTCATGGGACGGCTGCCTGAGCCTACAACTGAATATTACGCCCGCGCCTACGTCCACTGGAACGACAGCAACCCTCCGGAAGTCATTGACGCACATCCGAACCCGTTGGCGCATGAGATCATTGCAGAGGCAATCATTGCCGCCATGCAGGACCAGGCCGGGAAACGCCGTATCCAGCCGGGTCCCCCGCCCCTGTCGCGAAACGAAAACGGATACGGCCACAGCGAATACCTTGATACATCTTCCCCGCCGCCAGCGGTGATACCGGCACCGCTACCGATAGTAACCGGCGGATTATGTTTTTCAAACAGGCCGGACAACAGCAGCTTAATCGCTCAAAAGGCTGCGCCCCCCGCTTCCTATCCATACGATATCAATTTCCAGAGAGGTTCCGATGAATAGAATGCGTGAAATCGCGCTTTCACTGCTGCGCTGGACGGGCAGCAGCAGATATCTCCTGGCATCGGCGGCAGTTACCTGCCTTCTTCTTATCAAGGTAAAGAATGGATTCTGGGTGGGTGATTTCTGGCTGCACAGCGCTGTTGTCCGGGAATTCTCCTTACATCCTTTCTCTCCTGCAAATCCTTTTCTTCCGGTAAGCACGCAACATTTTTATCATGGCCCGTATCATTGGATAGTTGGCGTTTTTGCAAGGATATGTGGCCTATCATCGATCACAGCGCTTGGCTGCATGGGACTGTTAAACTTTATTATTTTTTCATACAGCCTGCATCTGTTCTGCCGCGCGTTACATACAAGCAGACATACCGCCTTCTACGCCCTTGTGTTTTCATTAGTCCTATGGGGTGAAAATCCATGGCTGTACAGCAGCTTTTTTCACCTGCAGACAATCGGGTTCTGCTTTCCCTACCCCTCTTTTTTCTGCATCGGCCTTGCTTTACTGTCCTTTGCCCTGTTCATAGAAACAGTAAAACACAGCAAGAAATATTTATTTTTATGTATTATTCCGCTCTCTTCGCTCATCACACTTTCACATACAAGTACAAGTATCGTTTTATTCGCAGGGCTGGGAACCATTCTGATTTCTTGCAGCTCACTGCCGACGCTGTTGAAGAATTCGATAAAGCTCATAGTGATAATTTTTTGCACACTGGGCCTGGTATACATGTGGCCCTACTTATCCCTCTTTGCACTGTTGGCACAAAAAACAAATTTTGTTTCGAATTATATCCTTGATGACCTTACCCTTTACAGGGATGTGCTTGCCAAAATATGGCCAACACTGTTTGCGGTTCCATTCATTATTATTCGCCTGTACAAAAACCCCAAAGATACGCTGGGGTTGTTGTTTCTCTGCTTTTCGGCTGTTTATTTTTGGGGATTTCTAACAAAACAATGGAGCTATGGCCGTTCTATTGCGCAAACGATGCTTATAGCACACATTATATTCGCGGACTGGTTTGCTTCCCTAAAGACCCGCAGGGAAATTCCTGCGGATATACGGTATGCGATTGCTTCTTTTGTGATCGTTCTTTTGTTTCTCTCTATGCGCAACCTGCCTGTATCCTTCTGGAGCCAGTATCGTATTAAACGCCTCCCGGAATACAGCACCCTGAATTTTATTGCGGAATTAACGCGCCGGGAAGATATTATCTTGACAGACAGATACAGCGGAATTCTTGTCCCTTCCTTCGGGGGGAAAGTGGTCGGATATGATTTAATTTACAAAGGACAAGAGCCTTTTGTGCCTGACGGCATGACCCGCATTAAGGACATGGAATATTTTTTTGATGAAAACACGCCGCCTTTCGACAGGGAGGAGATTTTAAAAAAATATAACGTTGATTTTGTTTTAATAAATACGGAGATCACGCCTCTCCGCCTTTCTTTGTCCACTTTTTTAAAGGATAAAGGCAGGGTTGAATATGATAAAGATCCCTATGTATTATTTTCCATCAACAGGCCCGCAACCGAATGAAATACAGAGCGGGGGAAACGGGCGCATATCAGCCTCACTCTTCAGGAGCAGATTCCCTTGATCTTTCGCGGCCTGCGCACGGCACCGCAAACACGGCATACGACTCCGTCAGTGAAATTGGCTCGAATCCCATGGTGCGCAGGACCGGCTCCATAGCCGGCCCGATTATGCGATAATTAAGCAGGATATGCGACGGACGGTAGCGTGCCAGGATTTCCCATTTTTCTTCAATCGGCCCGTCAGGCATAAAAAAATCGTTCGAATCAGCAACACGCCTATAGTTATCCGGCACATGCGGGGGAGTATGCAGCAGCGCGACAACGCGCGCACCGGTATACACCGGGATGGACCAGCCGCTGAAAATATCAGTCAGCACGACATCTCCCGGCCTAAAAACGTCAGCCAGCCCCATCTGCGCGCTGTTGGGACTTTCATACGTGACATACGGAAATGACGGCTGCAGCGAAAAGCAGGGGCGGACGACTTCCCGCCAGGCAAGCCCCCCCTGGAGCGCAAACCCGCATGCAAGAAGAGCACCACAGATATACGTCACCGCTCTTGCGGGTACTTTCAGCAGGGGCTCAGAGCCGGGCACAGATGCAAGCGCTGCGATGCGGGCGAACAAAAGCTGCAGCAGGAACACGGCAAAAAAAACAAATCGCTCAGCAAGACTGATATGCAAAAAGTAGCCTGCTGCATACAGGCCGGAAAACACGGCGCAACCGCCCCAAAGCAGCAGGTTTTCACGTTTTCTAAGGCACACCGCAATCCCCGCAATACCAGCCAGTGCCGGACCGGTACGCAGAACGATATCTGAATAAAGGTAGTTCCGTGTGGTCTGATAGTCACTCGCTGTCCTGGCAAGATCGCCTGATGCAACATTTACAAAATTGGGGAAAAAATCATAATACGGCCAGACCGTCACAGCACACAGGGCGGTTACGGCCGAAAGCAGACCTGTAAAGACCAGGGATGTAATTGGCCGCTCCGCACTTTCAAGGCACAGAAACAATGCACAGACCGCATAAAAAAACCACGTCAGGGGGTGGCAGACAAATGACAGCGCCGCAAAAATGTACTGTAGCAGCCCCGCGCGAAAATGCCGGTTTTTCAGAAAGCGAAGCTGAAAATACAGTGCGAGCAAAGCGCATGAGAAAGAAACCAGCGATGGGAAATAGGCCGCGGAAAGAATCGCTGAAAACATATAGGCATTTGCGCCGTACCAGCCAGTGCCCCACAGAAAAAAAACCGCCAGAAGCGACCAGACAGCCGAGCGCGCATCTGCAAAGTATTCACAGGCAAACAAAGAAAGCGCGATGGCAAAAAGAGCAAAAAAAATACCCGTAAAAAGCTTAACAACAATGAGCGCATCGAGCGCAAGCAGACGAGCGGCGCACGCCATCAGCAGCGCCGATGGAACATAGCGGGCAGAGTTGCCATAGAAGGTATCCAGCATGGGTTCGCCCGGGCTGAAGGGATTTTCTGCCAGCGCACGCACGACAGCTGCATGCTCTGCCCCGTCGTCATATGGAAAATTATGATGATCGGGCATTGCCAGGCAGCAGCACGCGAGTACAAGGGCCGCAATGATTTTCAGGGGCGCGTGTGATCTCATTTCATCCTTCAGCAGCAGACAATGGAGATATCGCTCGGCACAAGCGGGATATATCGATGCCGCTCTGCACGCACACTATACAAAAACACCGGATGGCGGTCAAGAAATGCCGCA
The DNA here is from genome assembly GCA_903881505.1 of uncultured delta proteobacterium. Classification (GTDB taxonomy): domain Bacteria; phylum Desulfobacterota; class WTBG01; order CAIYCZ01; family CAIRTM01; genus CAIRTM01. The sequence goes on from CAIRTM010000028.1 coordinate 33,522, forward strand.
CGGTCAGTCGTGATACGGAGGGGTACGGCCGCGGGGTAAAAGGCGTAATACTCCTTGACATGCCGACAGGCGCTTTCTATAATCGCTCGCATTGTAAAAATCAGCACCACTAATCACGGATCTGTGCCGGAGAAAGCACATGAAACTCAAAACGCTCATAACGCTTGCCGTCATCGCAGCTGCAGTATATATCGCGATTGACTTTATCCGGCTCACACCCGGCTGGCGCATGTACGGCTGGGAAATGTTTACAAAAACCGATGATGACGTCCTTGCGCACCCGGCTTGGAGAACCGAAGCAAATGCGCAGATGCCCGCTTCCGGTGAAGGTATTTTCCCTGATTCACCATATGTTTTTTACGAAGGATGGCATCTGTTTCACATCCATGACTGGGAAAACAACCTTAAGCATTTGCGGGGCAAGCCCGGTATTCACGGCCTTGAAATAGGCTCCTACGAGGGTTTTTCCGCGATCTGGGCGCTTCAAAATATTTTGACGCACCCCTCATCCACGATCACCTGCATCGATATCTTCGATGAGCAAAAAATCGAAGACAGATTTGACCGAAATGTCGCCGCAACCGGCACGCCTGAAAAAATCATTAAAGTCAAAGGCCCTTCTGAGCATATGATTCGCACGCTCGAAATCAACAAATTCGATTACGTATACATAGATGGATGTCATCTTCCCAAGTGGGTGCTGAGCGATGCGGTAATGAGCTGGGAGACATTAAAACCGGGGGGCCTGATGATCTTCGATGACTACACGCATATTGATGCCCGCCCGGAACACAGCCGTTTCACGAGAATTAATTTCATTGATGACTATCTCTGGAATAAGCGCGGCCAGTACCGTGACAGCCCCAGGCCGGCTATTGATGTATTTCTTGACATATACGCACCGTATCTTGAGGTTGTTTTCAAGAAATACCAGCTGGTGGTCAGAAAAAAATAGCCTGTTCATCGCGCAGCAGCTCCGGCGCCTGACATCAGCCGGGGCCCCAAATCCTGCTCTCGTCAATGTGCATGGTTTCGCGCTTCATCGTATGCCACGCGCGCAGCCGGGTATCATCCAGAGCCTCCCGAATCGCCAACGCACAGGGGTGAAAACTATTGTGCCAGGTTGTTTGTTGGCATTTTCCTTTTATGCTTTTTTCAGCAACGCCCTATGCATGCTGGCGCCGGTCGAGGCTGCGGAATTGAATCGCCTCGGACACATGGCCGGCAGAGATCGCATCCCGGACTTCCAGATCGGCGATGGTGCGCGCGACCTTCAGTATGCGCGTGTAGGCCCGGGCCGAAAGGCCCAGCTTGTTGATGGCGCGCTCGAGCAGCGCGTGCGAATCGGGCTCGATTTTGCAGTGGGCGCGCAGCTGGCGCGTGTCCATCTGCGCGTTGCAGAATATTTTCGAACGATGAAAGCGCTCCTGCTGCAGCCGGCGCGCGCGGTTGACCCGCTCGCGGATATGCACGGACTGCTCGGCCGGCCGGCGGTCGGTCAGCTCCTGGTAGCTCAGCGGCGGCACTTCTATGTGAATGTCGATGCGGTCAAGCAGCGGCCCGGATATCTTTGCCATGTAGCGCTGGATCTGCAGCGGCGAGCAGGTGCACTCGTGCTTGGGGTCGGTCAGGTAGCCGCATGGGCAGGGATTAAGCGCTGCCACGAGCATGAAGCGCGAGGGATAGGTAAGCGAGATCAGCGCGCGTGAGATCGTCACCATGCCGTCCTCGAGCGGCTGGCGCATGACTTCGAGTGCGTTTTTTTTGAACTCCGGCAGCTCGTCCAGGAACAATACCCCGTTGTGCGACAGGCTCACCTCTCCCGGACGGGGAATGGTGCCGCCGCCGATCAGGCCGGCGTCCGATATGGTGTGATGCGGCGAGCGAAACGGCCGGTATACCACGAGGCTGCTGCCCGGCCCCAGCACGCCGGCAACGCTGTGGATCTTGGTGGTTTCAATCGCTTCGCCGAACGTCATTTTGGGCAGCACGGTCGGAAGCCTCTTGGCCAGCATGGTCTTGCCCGAGCCCGGAGGGCCCATCATCAGCAGGTTGTGTCCGCCCGCGGCCGCGATCTCGATCGCGCGCTTTGCATGCTCCTGCCCTTTGACATCGGCAAAATCAACCGGCAGTTCCTCGCAGGCCTCAAACAGGCGATCAACATCCACCACGGTCGGCTCGATGCGTTTTTCGTTGTTCAAAAAAGCGACCGCCTCCGACAGGGTCTCAACCGCGATCACGCGCACACCCTTGACAAGGGCCGCCTCGGTCGCGTTTTCGCGCGGAACGATCAGTCCGTGGCGGTTGCAGCGCAGGCAGCTGTCGGCGATCGGCAGGGCCCCGCGCACCGGTTTTACGCGTCCGTCAAGCGAAAGCTCGCCCAGCACAATATAGCCGTCCAGCGCGCCCGGATCGGCCAGGGTGCCGTTGGCGCTCAGGATTCCCAGCGCGATCGGCAGATCAAAGCCCGAACCCTCCTTCTTGATGTCTGCCGGAGCGAGATTGACGGTGATGCGCGCATTCGGGAATGCGTAGCCCATGTTCTTGATGGCAGACTTGACGCGGTCCTTGCTTTCCTTGACCGCGCCGTCAGGCAGGCCCACGGTGGCAAAATACGGCAGGCCCTGGACAATATCGACCTCGACCTCGATCAGGCAGGCATCGATACCCATGATGGCGCTGCTGTGGGTTCGTGCAAGCATGTGCCCCTCCTACCGATGATGGTGATAAACTCCGCGCATGCGCAGCTGCGGCGCATGCCAAAGCATGCACATACAGCACGCCGTCTGTTTGCCTCCGCTTTCCACGCACACGCCATTCTGGAAAGTGCTTAGTAAGTACGGTATTTATGCCGGTGTGTCAATATGTTTTTGCGGGAATGCGGCTGCTGAACTTCGCGGTTGACTCAACAGGCAGCATGCGCTATACAGGGATGCGTTCAGGTGCTCGCAAGAGCTTCATAGGGAACCCCGTGAGAATCGGGGACGGGCCCGCCGCTGTAATCGGGGACGAAAGCCGCAGAAAAGTCACTGTCACGCCATGAACGGACGGGAAGACGCGGCAAGTAGGCGCAGACGCAGCCAGTCTGCATATCCGAAAGTCAGAAGACCTGCCTGGACAACACAAGCGCGTTCGTCGCGGAACGGAGCGCGCCCATAGATCACCGGGATAAAAAAGGGACATCCCGGATCGACGTCTAAGTCGTTCCGGGATATTTTTTTATGTGCAGGCTGTTGAAAAACACGCATCTGCCGCGGTGTGCTGCGCAGGGCGTACGTGCAGGGACACGGCATGCCGTGCCCCTGCAATCTATTAAATGCGTCGCTATCGGTATCGCAATCGTCATTTTTTCCGTTTTTTTGATTTTCGATACCGACCCCGATAGCGATCCCGATTAAGGGTGAAAATTTTTAACACGCTGATACACAAGGAAAGATTGGTATGAAATTATGCAGGATGAATGCTGTTGTTGGCCTTGTGATTCTTTTGACGGTGATTCAGGCGTTTGCGGATGAAACGGAGCCGGTCGAAATGGAAGAAGTCGTTGTGACCGGCACGCGCAATGAGCAGGAAATCAAGAACATTCCCGCTAATGTGACCGTCATCGACCAGCAGGACATCAAAAACTCGACCGCGCGGACCGTGGTCGAGCTGCTGCGCGGGCAGCAGGGCATTGTCGTTAGCGATACAAGCGGTAACGGCAAAAACGCCAGAGTTGACATGCGAGGGTTCGGCGAGAGCTCCGCGGCCAACTCGCTGATTATGATCGACGGCCGTCGGGTCAATGCGATCGACCTGAGCGGCGTGGACTGGCTGCAGATCCCCCTTGACCAGGTCGAACGCGTGGAGATCGTGCGCGGCACGGGCAGCGTGCTCTACGGCGACAATGCCGTGGGCGGCGTGATCAATATCATCACGAAACTGCCCTCTGAAAAAATGGGCGCGCAGGCGGGCACAGCCTTCGGCAGCTACGGCCGCCAGAAACAGCAGGCGTCCGTGAGCGGCTCACAGGGACCAATCGGCGCCGCGCTTTTCGCAAGCTATGATTCCACGAACGGCTATCGCGAAAATTCTGACCTGCGCGCCAAAGATGTCGGCGGCAAGATCATCTACGATATGAGCGACGCGGTTACCTTCCGCCTGAACGGCTCCTACCACACCGATGCCTACGGCTGGCCGGGCGCGCTTACCGCGGCCCAGGTGCACGCCGACCGCAGGGACAGCGACAGTCCCAGGGATGAAGCCCAGACCAGGGACGGCTATCTCAGCCTCGGCATGGATGCCGACTTCCAGCAGCGGGGCCGGGTTTCCTCTGAAATTTCCTACCGCAGCCGCAGCACCGCCTCACAGTTTATTGACGATTTCGGCGGAGCGTTCAAAACCGGCAGCGAGATCGACACCTGGGGCTTTACGCCGCGCTATGCGCTGGATGCGGAACTCGCCGGCCATGCCAACGCCCTGATCATCGGATCCGACCTTTACTGGACCGATCAGGACTCGTCCGCGTTTTATTTCGGCCCCTCGAGCCGCGCCGGTGTCGATCGAAATTCCGTGGGCGCCTATGTCAGCAATGAATTCTCGCTGCTGGACAATTTGATACTGTCAACCGGCGCGCGGCGCGAACGGGTGCGCTATGATCTTGAGTCGAACGACCTGACCGGATGGCTGGCGCCGCTCAACGATGACGCGAGCGACACCGAGAATGCCTACAGCCTCGGGCTGACCTGGCTGTATTGCGGCAATTCATCGCTGTTTGCACGCGCCAACCGCAGTTTCCGCTTTCCGCTGGCAGATGAGTTTATTGTCTATGATTTTGTCAACGGCACCCAGTCCGTCAATCCCGAGCTCAAGCCCCAGACCGGCCGGCATTATGAAATCGGCGCGCGCCATTATTTTACCGACAGCGTACAGGGAAGCATTACGCTGTTTCGCGCGGAGATCAGCAATGAAATTTTCTACAACCCGATGACATTTGAAAACGCCAATTACCCCGAAACATATCATCAGGGAATCGAGCTGGGCCTCAAGGCAGATTTTTTCGATGCGCTCACCCTCTCCGGCAATTACACCTTCCAGAAGTCCGAATTCAGGAAGGGGCCGTACAAAAACAATGATATTCCGGCAGCCCCGGAACACGCGGCTTCGCTCGGCGTGCAGGTGCGCACTATTGTGCCGGGTTTTGTATTCTCCGCGTTCTATAATTACGTGGGCAGAAGCTACCTGATCAGTGACCAGGCCAACGACCTCAGGGAACTGGATGACTACGGCACACTTGACGCAAAAGTGTCCTACACGTTCAGGGGGATCGAAGCATTCGTGAGCCTCAACAACCTGACCAATGAAAAGTATTCGGAATACGCGGTTGCCGGCGGCGGAGGTACAACGCGCAATTTCTATCCGGCGCCCGAGTGCAACTGGTGGATGGGCATCAGCTACAAGCTGTAGCAGGCTTTTTAAAAGAGACCATCTTTCCTGCAATGGCCTGATGTTACCCGCCAGTTTTCTCTGTGATGTACGGTAGGGGCACGGCATGCCGTGCCCTGCAGATGATGCCGCAGACTTCACAAATGGCTTTGCACGTTTCGGACGATGGCATATAGTACCATCATACTGTCAGGCATGAAACACAGCATACGGGAGCATTCGATGCTGCTCAAAAACCCGCTCGCGGTAATTATGTGCATGGCGGCCCTGGTCCGGCCCGCGGCCTGCTCGGCCGCGACGTTTCAGGATGCGCTCGGCCGTGAGGTCTCGCTGGCAAAGGAGCCCGTGCGCATCGTTGCGCTCGCGCCGAACCTGACCGAGATACTCTATTACCTTGGGCTGGGAGACCGTGTCGCGGGTGTTGCGGATCACAGCAGCTATCCCCCCGAGGCGCAAGGAAAATCCCGAGTGGGGCCGTATGTAAACGTTTGCGTGGAAAAAATCATCGGCCTGTCGCCGGACCTGGTGATCGGCACGAAAGACGGCAACAGCCGCTCCGATGTCGAGCTCCTGGAGCAGGCCGGAATACCGGTGTTCATCGTCAATCCCCGCAGCGTGCAGGAGGTTATCGACACTGTCGCGTCGATCGGGCAGGTGTGCGGCATCACGGTGAAGGCAGCCACACTGGCTGCCGGACTGCAGCGCCGCTTTGAAGCGGTCCGCTCGGCAATACAGTACCGGGGGAAGTCCCTGGTGTTTCTGCAGATCAACATTGTTCCCGTTATGACGGTCAACAGGACCACGCTGCACGATGATGTGATCCGCCTGGCAGGCGGCGTGAACATGGCCTCTGATGACCCGGTCACCTATCCGCGCATCAGCGTGGAGGAGGTGATCCGCAGGGGCCCTGACGTGATCATCATCTCGTCGATGGAGCGCGGAGCGCGCTTTGATGAGGCCCGGAAGGCCTGGATGCAGTGGCCATCGATTCCGGCGGTCAAGAACAACCGCGTGCATGTGATTGATTCAGACCTCATTGACCGGCCTTCGCCGCGTATCATCGACGGACTGGAGGCCCTGGCGCGCATGATTCATCCCGAGGTTGCATGGGATGGCGGCACGCGGCAGCCCCCGGCTGAAAAATAGCGGTTGAACGGAAAGGTCTCTTTCATGATTTCCAGGCACGCACATGCGATTGTTACACCCGGCCGGGTGGTGGTGATCTGCATGATCATGGGCGCTGTTCTGGCGCTTACCATGACCGTTGCGCTTGTTGCCGGCACGGCGGATGTGTCCTTCAGCCATATCATCGGCATTATCACGGGCTCGCTGCCACATGATGACCCGCTGCGCCTGATTGTGCTGAAGATCCGCCTCCCGCGCATTATCCTGGCCGGAATTGCAGGGTTCTCCCTTGCCCTTGGCGGAGTTGTCTTTCAGGCCATTTTGCGAAACCCGCTGGCCGATCCTTTTATCCTTGGTGTTTCCAGCGGCTCGGCCTTCGGCGCGGTGCTGGCGATTTTTTTCGGTCTCGGGTTCAGCTTCGGGGTGCCGGTATGCTCGTTTGCCGGAGCACTGCTGACCATCTATCTCGTGATGAGCCTGGGCGCCAAACGCATGGGCATGGAGTCTTCCACGATTTTGCTCACCGGCGTGATCATCAACGCTTTTTTCACGGCCGTGATCATGTTTTTCATCTCCGTCTCCGCTGACGAGCGCCTGCACAGCATGCTGTTCTGGCTGTACGGCGACCTTTCCCGCTCCCGGATCGGCCAGCTTGGCTTCATTGCCCCGATCGTGCTTGCGGTCTTCCTCTGGCTCTACAGCCTGTCCAAAGAACTCAACATCATTACAACCGGCGATGATATCGCCGCGCAGCTGGGCGTGAATGTCGGGGCTGTAAAAAAAACGTGCCTGGTGCTGGTTTCGCTGCTGATGGGCCTGGTGGTTGCCTTCTCGGGCCTGATCGGTTTTGTAGGCCTGATTGTGCCGCACCTGGCGCGCATGGCATTGCGGGCCGACCATCGCATGCTGATTCCCGTGGCGTCCCTGGGCGGAGCCATATTTCTGATCGCGGCTGATACCCTGGCGCGCACGCTCGTTTCTCCGGGCGAGCTGCCTGTCGGGGTGGTTACGGCCTTCATGGGCGCACCGTTTTTCATCCTGCTGCTGAGAAAGAGGGGGGGCCAGTGGAGCCGGTCCTGAGCCTTCAAAATATCGGATTTTGCTACGGGCAGCAGCGCGCGCTCGCGGGTATTGACCTGCGCCTGATGGACGGTGAGATCCTGGGTATCATCGGCCCGAACGGATCAGGCAAAAGCACGCTTTTAAACCTTATGGGCGGTTTGCTGACCCCAACGGACGGCACTGTCAGCCTGCGCGGCCGGCCCCTGAGCGAACTGAGCCGACCCGAGCTGGCCCGCGATGTGGCCATGGTTGCGCAGGAAAACTATTTCCGCTTTGCGTTCACCGCCCTGGAAGTTGTGCTGATGGGCCGCTATCCCCGCTTGAAGCGCCTGCAGTTTGAAGGCCGAAAGGACATTGACGCGGCCATGCATGCCCTTGATGTTACGCAGGCCGCGGACCTTGCCGACCGGCCGATTCATGAGCTTTCAGGCGGCGAGCGCCAGCGGGTGCTCATCGCCCGGGCGCTGGCCCAGGAGCCGCGCGTCATGCTGCTGGACGAGCCCACCTCGTTTCTCGACCTGAAGTTCAAGCGCGAAATTTTCCGGCTCATTGCCGCGCTCAGCCGGGACACGGGCCTCACGGTCGCCCTGGTATCCCATGATATCGACCTGGCGGCCATGTACTGCAGCCGACTTGTTATGCTGAAGCAGGGAGCGGTCTACACAACAGGCCTGCCCGGGGACGTTGTTACGGCTGAACATATCGGGGCGGTGTACGAGTGTCCGGTGCTGGTGGATACAAACCCCGCAACCGGCCGGCCGCGCACGTCGCTGGTATAGGTGCCTTCGCACCGGGAAAGGGCCGTCCAGGGTGAAACACCCATCTTGGTATCGGGGTCGGGGTCGAGGTCGGAATCGATGCTTTTATAAAAGACGATTCCGATAGCGATACCGATCCTGATGAAGACTAAAAGGCGCAGAGATGCAATGCCGGTGAAACGATACCTATGGGAGAACCAAAATCAGCACACATTAGTTCTGCGAACCTGTAAGGAGTTGTTATGATCGAGATCTTTATCAAGGGCGGGCCAGTCATGTATCCGCTGCTGCTGTGTTCAGTGATATCTTTGAGCGTTGTCCTCGAGCGGCTGTTTTTCTGGATCAGCGTTGACCGGACGCGCAGCCGGACGCTGCTCGACGAGGTGCTGGAGTTGTGCCGCCGGGGCGACTGGGAGGCGGTGCGGCTGAAGGCCGCGGGCTCGAAAAACTACGTGATCCGGGTTTTGATCAGCGGCATCCTGCACCGGGACTATTCGCCGGGCAAGGCCATGGAATCGGCCGCTGCCGATGAGGTGAACCGGATGGGCCGCTTCATGGGCGTGCTCGATACCATGATCACGGTTGCGCCGCTGCTGGGGATTCTGGGGACCGTCACGGGCATCATCAACAGCTTTAACATGCTGGGAACCCAGGGGACCGAGAATCCCCAGCTTGTTACCGCGGGGATTGCCGAGGCCCTGATCACGACGGCCGCGGGCCTGATCATCGCCATTGCCACGCTTGTTCCCTTCAACATGTTCAACGCCCGGATCGAGCGGGCCGCGCGCAGAATTGAAAAGTACGCGACCAGTTTTGAAATCGTGTATGAAAAAATCGTGCTGGCGCGCCGCAGCGGCACAGGAGGTGGGCAGTGAAAGTCGCGCTTCCTGCCCGGCGCAAAAGCCGCATTGAAATGATCCCCCTCATGGACGTGATGTTTCTGCTGCTGGTGGTGTTCGTCTACAGCATGTTCTCCATGGCCGTGCACCGGGGCCTGCCCGTGGTCCTGCCTGCGTCGGCTGCAGCTGAGATTGAAAAGCACATGGTGCTCTCCGTCACCATGCAGCGCGACGGCTCGGTATGCCTCGACAAAGAACCGGTGCGGGTTGACGATCTTACGCAGGCGCTGATATCCAGATCAGAGGGACAGGACAATCCCGGGGTGCTCCTGTTTGCGGACAAAGACGTATCCTACCAGGACCTGTTCCGAGTTCTGGACCGGATCAGGCGCGCCGGACTGCCACGGATTTCCCTGCAGGCAGAGGAAGCAGAGTAAATGAAGCGCCTGGGAGTCGCAACCGCCTGCTCGCTCCTGCTGCACGCGGGGCTGTTCTGGATCGGCTCGGGCTGGTTCTTGAGCAGAGCCGTCACGCCACCGGTTCCCGGGCCTGTAACGGTGGTCACCATGTCCTGCAGGCAGGAACAGGAGGGCGCAGGCAGAGCGGAATCAGGGCCGCGTGCTGCTCCGGCGCCCAGCAGGCCCGGGCAGCACAGGCCGGCAGTGAAAAAGGCCTCCAAGCCGCGTTCGGCGCAGCCGCCGGAACAGAGAATAGTCCCATGGACTGAGCTTGGGAATGCGCAGGATGCCGGGCAGGAAAATGCATTTGCTGCAGCCGGTCAGCAGGGGGCCGTACGGGATTCTGACGGCAGCGGTTCGGGCATGGGAGTCGGTTCTGGTACGGGCAGCGGTTCGGGCAGGGGCAGCGAGGCGGTCCCCCTGTACAAGATAAATCCGCCGCCGCGCTATCCGGAATCAGCCAGGCGGCGCGGTGTACAGGGCACGGTCGTGCTCAGCGTGCATGTGGATGCGCGCGGTCGTGCTTCAAACCTGTGGCTGTTTACATCAAGCGGCCACAGGTCCCTTGATAATGCTGCCCTCCAGGCGGTCAAAGACTGGATTTTCGAGCCGGGCACGCAGGGTGGCCTCCCGGTCGCCATGTGGGTCAAGGTGCCGGTCAGGTTTGAATTGAAATAAACGGACGGGTGGAAAATGTCCATCCCCCGCAGCAGAAATACTGCCGGGGACGGGCCCGCCTGCACGGGCGCTCAAAGCAATGCCCCTCTTCATCGGGATCGCTGTCGGGTTCGGGAGCGAAACATTGATCAAAGGCGCCAAATGACGGTCGCGATTGCGATGCCGATCCCGGAAGCGATGTAGTACATGGCTTTTCCCTTCCGTGCTACATCAGAAACAGCGGGTCAACATCGACGATCATGCGCACATCGCGCGGGCAGGCTTTTGCCGCTGCATCCAGCAGGCGGCTGCAAAAGGAGCGCAGGGCGTTCAGGTCAGCGCTGCGAAGCAAAAGCTGGAAGCGGTAGCGGCTTTTGAGCTTTTCCCAGGGGGCCTGCGCCGGACCGAGCACGGCAACCCTGCCGCCGAAGTTCTCAGGCGCGCACAGCGCGCGCGCGCAATCTCCCAGGACGGCCGCCTGCCGTGCGACCCGCCCGCGGTCTTCACCCTCGCAGCGTATGTTGATCATGCGGCTCAGCGGCGGATAGTTGAGCTGCGTTCGAAAGCGCATTTCCTGCCCGTAAAACCCTTCAAAATCATGCTTCTGCGCGCAGCGCAGGCTGTAATGGTCAGGGTTATAGGTCTGGATGATCACCTCGCCGGCAACGCTGCCGCGCCCCGCCCGGCCGGCAACCTGCGTGAGCAGCTGGAAGGCCCTCTCGCCGGAGCGGTAATCGGGAAATCCCAGTATCTGGTCGGCGCTGACGACGCCCACGAGCGTTACCCCGGGCAGATGCAGGCCCTTGGCGATCATCTGGGTGCCGACCAGCACGTCAATGTCGCCCTGCAGGGCGCCGGTGAGAATGGAGCGCCGCGCCGCGGCCGTATCGCGGTCAAGCCGCGCAATGCGCGCACCGGGCAGCAGAACCTTCAGTTCATCTTCAAGCCGTTCGGTGCCCCAGCCCAGCGGCATCAGAAAAAAGCTGCGGCACGCGCTGCATTCCTGCGGCACGCGCATGCTGTAGTCACAGTAATGGCAGGCCAGCCGGCTGCGGTTTTTATGCTGAATCAGCGCCACGTCGCAGTTGGGGCAGCGGAAGGTATGGCCGCACTGGCGGCACAGCAGGGCTGAAGCAAAACCCCTGCGGTTGAGCAGCAGAAGGCTCTGCTGCCCGGCTGCAATCCGGTCGCGCAGCGCGCGCACCAGAACCGTTGACAGTACCGTTGAATTTTTGCGGTCGCGCGCCGGCTCTCCCTTCATGTCGACGATCACGACGGCGGGTAAACTGCGGTCTGCTGCCCGGCTGCCCAGTCGATGCAGGCTGTATTTACCATTGCGGGCATTCGTATAGGATTCAAGCGACGGGGTGGCTGAACCCAGCACGACAACACAGCCGGCCTGCTGCGCTTTAACCACGGCCAGGTCGCGGCCGTTGTAGCGCAGGCAATCGTCCTGCTTATAGGACGCGTCATGCTCTTCATCGACGATAATCAGACCGAGGTCCGCAAACGATGCGAACACGGCCGAGCGCGCGCCGATTATAATTTTAATATCGCCGCGCCGGATCGCGCGCCAGGCATCGAAGCGTTCAGGGGCGCTGAGGCTGCTGTGCAGCATGGCAGCCGGATACTTGAGGCGCGAACTGATGCGGTCGCGCAGCTGCACGGTCAGTGATATTTCGGGAACCATGAACAGGCACTGCCCGCCGCGCTCAAGCACCTGCTGCATGAGCTGCAGGTAGACTTCCGTCTTGCCGCTGCCGGTCACGCCGTGCAGCAGAAAGGCCCGGTAGCGGCGCCCGTCCAGGGCCGCGCGCATGGCTTCGGTTGCCGCGGCCTGCTCCGCGCTCAACGCATGCACCGGCTCATGCATCACGGCTGGATGCTGCTGCGGCTGGCGGTACACCTCATGCCGCTCGCAGCGGATCAGATCCTTTGCCAGCAGGGCCTTGAGCTGAGCGCCGCAGTTTTTAAAACGAACCCGAAGGGCCGATTGGTCGGCGCATTGTGCGGCCGCAATCCAGTCATACATCTCGAGCTGGCGGCCGCGCAGCCCTTCAGCACACGCGCCCGGTGCAGGGCTGTACCGGTTTTCCATACGGGGGGCGACGGTCCGGCCGCGTTTATGAAACGACTCGATAACAAAGCCGCGCTCCGCAAGGCCGCCCACAACCCTGCGCAGCGGCGCGCAGGCGGTTTTTTTTTCAAGCTCGGCCAAACTCAGCGGCCCGGCGTCCGCAAGCGTATCCAGCACGCGCTGCTCGAGCGCTCCGGTTCCCTGCAAACCCTCGCGGCCCGTACCGCTCAGGGCGTAGCGCGCCTGGTACTGCTCATTGAGTCCCGGGGGCAGCGCGGTTTGAATGGTGAGACCCAGCGGATAGAAGTAATAGGACGAGACCCAGCCGTACAAATCAAGATCGCGCTTCCCGAACAGGGGCTCGTTGTCGGACACGGCAAGCACGCTTTTAAGCTCGCCCTCCGGCGTTGCCTGCGGCAGGCCGACGACATAGCCGGTCATCCTGCGCCGGCCCACCGGCACCAGAACACGTGATCCCACCTCAATACGGCCGGCCAGTTCTTCCGGAACCAGGTAGGTATAGGGGGCTTGAACCGGCAGGGGCAACGCGACGTCAATACTGTAGACACGGTTGCGGGTCATGGACTGCCTCAGCCTGAAAAAAAGATGGTGCCGTAAAGACCGGAACCAGGCAACCCGGACTTCTTTACGGCACCACTCTCTACATACACGATGGGGCGGTCAGTTAACCGCAAATTTTCTGCGATCCTTCAGTTCGCCGCGTTTACCGGGATTCCAGCTGGCTACTTTGGTGAAGTAGCCGGTGATGCGGGTTATATTCTCAATCTCAAGGCCGCGGTTGATCGCGCCTAGCAGGCTGTCGGCGTCCATTTCCTCAACCTTGCCGTAGGTTATGGCTGTTTTTCGCTCAGGGTTATTCCGGTACCAGGCCAGATGTTCATTGCGGAAGCACAGCAACTGCTCCTCCTCGGCGTCAAAGCACTGAATGTGATTGTTCTGTTCGAGAAAAAGTTCAAGTTCCTGAGCATTCATACGTTTCCTCCTCTGTTTCTGAAAAAACCATCCCTGTTCCCGCGCGCTCTGCGCGGCGCCTGAACCCAACATATAGTACGATGTGAGCAAACTATACCTGTATATCGTGCTTGTCAATCAAAAAATTAGTTTTTTTTTGCGCGCGATCAAAAAAACCGGAACCGCTCCGGCATCAGGGCTTTAAAAAGCGCTCATAGCGTGGATTATCCCGGAGAAGCTGCATGTATTCAGCGCCTTTTGCGCGATTGCCCTGCTTCTGATAGCTGCGCGCCAGCAGAAAACGCACCTGGTCCTGGCGGGACTTATAGGAACGGTCAAGATAGCGCTGCAGGGTCAATGCGGCCTTTTCATAGTCCCCGCGGTCATACTCGAGCAGGCCCAGGAAAAACGTAAAATCGGCGCGCTGCTCAGGATCATCGGCATAGGAGAGCGCGCGCCGGTAATTGAGGCTGGCCTGCTCATATTCGGCCCTCAGGTGCATGCGGCGGCCTTCGCGATACTGTGGCGCCTGCGGCAGTCCGTACGCAAAAAGCTGCACAAGCGGCAGCAGCCACACGCTGCAGGAGTAGTCGCGGCCCGGCAGCTTGAATTCCATAAGTTCCGGGCTGTAGCTGAAGTTCTCGCGGCCTTCAGCCCGGCAGAAAAGGTGCCCGAAGGCAGTGTGCGCGCGCGTAAGATCAACATACAGCAGGGGCCGCACCGCGCAGGTTTCGGCAAGCACCGACTGTACGGTTTTCATTTTCGGCAGCAGCGCCAGGGGATGGTAGGGGATGCGGAACGCCGCCTTTTGCAGGGACGCAACCATGGCGGAATCGTACTGCGAATGCAGTTTTTTAATGCGCTTCGGCTTGTCAAGCGCCTGTGCGATGCCGATCGGCTCGCCGGTTGACGCATCCTTCCAGACAAGCCCGTGCACCGGATCGACGAACACCGAGCCGTCTTCCAGAAAAACAAGCACCAGCACACGCGTTATGCCGGAGCCTTCGGAAGGCGGCAGATACGCGAGCGCGGCTGCCAGGCCCTGCTGCTGCGCCAGCGCGGCCAGGGCCCAGCATATCTGGAAATCAAGGCCGTGGGCCTGCTCGATGATGTCAAGCGGGTACAGGGGACGGGAAGCCGCTCTCTTTGCCTGCCGGGGGCTGCTCAGGGCAACGTGCTCGAACGCCCAGTCGTTCAGGCGCTGCACTTTTTCAAGCGCAGAACCCGCGCCCCCGCAGACAGCATCGGAAATACGCTTTAACAGCAGCGTATCGAATATATAAGCCAGCTCGTAGAGCTCGCACTGGTTGGGCTGGGCCGCATCCTTGAAAAAAGCCTCGAGCGCCTTGGTCGATATTTTGCTGCTTTCAGCCAGCAGATCGGCATTCAGCCGCAGGAATGCATCGCGGTTGGCACCGTCCGGCCGGCACAGTTCAGGCTGTGCCGTGCAGGCCTGCTGCGCAAGGGCCTCAAGCGCCTCTGAGCCGGGCAGAAAATCATCATCGCTCAGAACCGCCCTGCACAGGCCGGCCCGGGAAACGCTGGCTGCGGTCTCGGCCGCGGCAGCGCTGCATACACACGCAAGCAGCACAACGATCACAAGGGTTTGTCGCATGGCTTCTCCCTCACGTTTTAGGCGGGAAACGCTCCCGCGCCGCACACATGGCCGGCTGCATGCCGGCTAACGCCCTGCGCGCAACTATAGCGGCTTGCCGCGGGCGTTGTCAAGCAGGCTCCCGCGGCCTTCGCAAGCGGAATTTTCCGCATGGCAATCGCCCGTTGCGTATGCTATCGTCGCAGAAGAGCCGCGCCGCTCAAATGCAGCGGCCGGGCGACAGCTCATTATCCGGCACGGTCTTATGACGCACGCCACATCCCATGCACTCTCGTGCGCGTTCGAACAGATACTGGCCCGGCACTGCGGATGCGAAGAGCCTCTTTCTGAAGCCGTTCCTGCGCGCCTCGCGGACGGGGTTAAAAAAATCGCCGATATCTACACCGGCGGAGGCGAGCCCTGCACTGCTTTCAAAGACCCGGCTCTGCGCACGGCCTACGCCGCCTACTACCTGCCCTGCAATGCGATCAAGCTGTTTCCCATACTGGCAGAGCTTGAGCGCTGCCGCCCCCTGCTTGGCAGAGGCGGCCGTCTGCGTGTGCTTGATTTGGGATGCGGCCCCGGAACCCTGATCGTCGGGCTGCTTGACTTCTGCCTGCAGCAGTGCCGGCAGGCCCCCCTTGCGTTCGACATAACGGCCATTGACCGCGACAGCGGCAATTGCCGCAGCGCGCGCGAGCTGATCCAGTCCTATTGCGCCGCTGCTCCGGGGGCGCCGTCCGTGGCATCACTGCACATTCTGACAGGGGATGTGCACGGGCTTGCTATGCCCGGCTCTGCAGCCGGCTTTGACCTCATCCTGGCCGGCAATCTTATTAATGAGCTGGAAGCCGGCAGGATTGCCGATTGTGCCCGGCGCATAGCAGCGCTGCTCAAACCGGACGGCATGCTTGTCCTGCTTGAGCCGGGCACGCTGCCGTCATTCAAAAGCCTGCTGCTGTTCCGAGACGAACTCCCGAGGCATGCGATGCGCCTGCTGGCGCCCTGTATGCAGCCGGGCACCTGCCCGCTGCGGCACAGCCCGGATGCCTGGTGCCATGAAAAGCTTTTCTGGTCTCCGCCCGGGCTGGTGCGTCTGATTGATGAGCGCACGGGTTTCAGCAAGCATAAGGGCGTCAAGTTTTCATACCTTGTCGCCTCACGCAACGCCCCCCCCGCAGGCGCCGGCGCGGGCGCAGACCACTGGCGTGTCGTCAGTTATGTTATCCGCAACAAGGGGGAAGAACGCCTGTATGTGTGCAACGGCCGTGAGCGGCGCCTGCTGCGCCGCCTTGTGCGGATCAGGTCGCAGGCAAGCGCTGATTTTTCAGATGCCGGCCGCGGAGACACGGTCATTGTATCAGGCGCCGAGCCGCGCACAGATTTTTTTGACATCGGTTCTGACGCGGTTTTTCGCAAAATCAGCTGAGCCGCCATCCCGGGCACTCCGGCAGTATCACTGAACGCCGCAGGCTGGCAAAAAAATTCCCGCGCTTCTTTTTTATTCCCGGGGTATTGACTTTGCGTTTTCCCCGACTATATATAAAAGTGAGAGCGCAAAAAAAACTTGTTTCTGGAGTGTGCGAACAACCGCCAAACTTAGCAAAATCTATCATTAAGAAAAGAGGTCCATTGGTCGGCAAGACCCGCAGTTGGACCAGATCTGCACAGACAGATCAGTAGCAAAAAACAGAGTTTTTTGCAAAGTGGCGGCCCGGCATTCCGGATGTTATAAAAAGACCCTCTTGGACACACAGAGATCCTTGAGGGCCTTTTTATTTTCCGATGCGTATATACAGCCCGGTAATACGGCCTTTTTAAAATCCAGAAACGCGCTATGCAGCCCCGCCCAGCAATCGCCATATGCCGAACCGACAACGGGTCCTGCCCCTACCTTCCGGACGGCCAATGGGTAACGGACGTGTTTTACGCCGGCCGCATCACGGGCCGCACCTATGAAAGCCTGCTTGAGAAGGGCTGGCGACGCAGCGGCTGCTGCTTTTACTGTAACGTCTGTCCGGGTTGCGGCCAATGCATCCCGCTCAGGGTAGATATAAACCGTTTTTATCCCAACCGGTCGCAAAAGCGCGCGCTCAGGCGAAATGGCACTATAACGGTTGAGCGCACTCCGGCCGTTTTCGATGCGCAGGACTATGAGCTCTACCGACACTACTGCCTCACCCGCTACAATCAGAGCCCGACCGGGGAGGAGTATCAGCGCTTTCTGGTCCAGTCACCCCTTGAAACGGAAATCATGCGTTACCGCGACGGCGACAGCCTGATCGCGGCGGCCTGGATCGACCTGCTGCCGGATGCCATTTCAAGTGTCTATTGCGCCTACGACCCGGCCTGCGCGCGGTGCTCGCCGGGTACCCTGTCGATCCTGCGCCAGATCGACCTGTGCCGGGAACTGCACAAGTCCTGGCTGTATCTTGGCTTTTACGTGCCCGCAAGCCGGCGCATGAGCTACAAAAAAAACTTCCGCCCCCACCAGATTCTCATCGATCGCCAGTGGCACGACTGCTGAAGCAGGCCGTCCCGGCGCGCGCACAGCTTGTGCACTTAGCTGTTGACATCGGTGCGCATTGAGCGTAAAAATGGTGAAAAACTAATCTGTTCAGCACGGGCCGAGCCTTATGAATACCGCCGCCAGCGACCATGAAATCCAGAAAGTAATGATCCGGCAGTACGCCCCCCACGATATCATCGTTGAGGAGGGGTCCTCCAACGAGCGCTTTTACGTGATCATGCAGGGCAGCGTCGAAATCCTGCAGACGGACAAGGGAATACGCGTGCTCAAGGACGGCGATGTTTTCGGCATTGAAAACTACTACCTGCAGATACCCTATACCACGACGGCAATCGCGCGCTCCATGTCACGGATTGCCTCCTATCATATCAGCATGATCCATGAAATCATTTACAATCATCCGCAGCTTGCCCATCAGATCCTGACCTCGGTAGTGCGCCAGCTGGAGCAGACCACCAAGCTGGCCGTCAAGCATATGCCGGCGGTCAAAACCATCGACTTCAAACAGCTGCTTTTTGAAAACGATGAAAACGAGCTGGAGGACATCTTCTCGGCAATCGCTGAAGCCTGCGCCGAGGAGACCGGCATACAGGCCGCCCCGCCTCCTGAGCTCAAGATCGAGTTCAAGGACTTCCACGACGAGGTGCTCTCATACTTCATCGAGGAATCAAGCGAGCTCATCAAGGACGTGCAGGGGATCGGCGACATGCTCAAGCTGGTCGGCATTCCCAACGATCGCGAGTTTCAAAAGCTGCAGGAGTTCGTCCAGAAGCTGCACCGCCTGATCGGCGGAACGTCATCCATGGGATTTGACTCTTTTTCGCGCCTGTCGCGCAAGACATCGCTCTTGTCGGCCGAATGCGCCAAGTGCCACGACATCACGATCCGCTCCCTGATCAGCAACATGAACCTGGTCGTCTCCGTGCTTGAGACCTGCTTTGCCAGCGTCGAGGCCATCAAGAGCGTTGAAAACAGCATCCCTTCCATCGAGCAGTATCTGGATATGTGCCTGCTGTCCATCGGCATCGCCAATCCCGACATCAAGGACCAGATGCAGATCGACCAGATTTTTACCGACCTCAAACGGCACTGAACCGGTCCGGCACCTTTGCCTCATCCACCACAGAAAACCGCCTGCGGCGGTTTTTTTGTTATCTGCCAATCACCTGTCCGGCCTTATAAAGGTAGAACATATTCCTTTTTATTGTAGCCATTTCAAACCGTTCGTGGTGAGCTTGTCGAACCATGAACGGGCTTGCACGGGCCGTGCGGGCCGTTCCTCCCTTCGACAGGCTCAGGGCGAACGGTCCGTGTTGTCCGGCTATAGCATTTTTAAAGATACTCTAGAAGGCTGATCCCGATAGCTGACTTTTAAGGGAGCCTGGCACCTCGCAGCAGTGTTTCTGCCGGATAAGCGGGCCGATTCACCGGTTGCAGTGCCCCTACTGCCGCGGCAGGACTTTTTGATGCCGGACTTCATAGCGGTAATGGCTTCCGGCGGGCTCGTCGTCTGCATGTTCTTCGCGTGCCTGGTGGTCACCTATAAGGGCCCTCAGGTCGGCAATAAACTGCTTCATCTCTTCAGATTTGGCGTTGAGCTCCTGGGCCGACGAGGCGTACTCCTCCGCATTGGCCGAATTCTGCTGTGTAACCGAATCGATCTGCATGATCGCCTTGCTGACCTGATCGATGCCCTGCGCCTGCTCCTCGGAGGACGCGGCTATTTCACTCACCAGCAGGGCAACCTTTGAGCTCATTGCTGCAACCTCGCCGAACGATTTATCCGCACTGTCCATCCTGCTCCGGCCGTTATTGATCTGGGCAACCGTAGCCTCTATGAGCCCAGCGGTGTTTTTTGCCGCCTCCGCTGCCTGCCTGGCAAGGTTGCGGACCTCGTCGGCAACAACGGCAAAACCCGCTCCCGCCGCGCCCGCGCGCGCAGCTTCCACGGCCGCGTTCAGCGCCAGCATGTTTGTCTTGAATGCGATTTCATCGATTGTTTTGATGATTCTTGACGTCTCATTGCTCGATTGCGATATGTCGGCCATGTGCCGGGTCATTGTGCTGATGGCTGTACTGGCCTCGTCTATGGCCAGGCCGGCCTTTTTCATAAGGTTGTCGGCCTCACGGGCATTGCCGGCATTGGACTGGGTCATCGACGCCATCTGCTCCAGCGACGATGACGTTTCTTCCAGGGATGCGGCCTGCTCCGAGGCTCCCTGGGCCAGCGCATGGCTTGAGTCGGAAAACTGCCGGGCTGCCACCGCGATCTGGCGGCCGATCAGGGCAAGCCCGCGGGCCGCATTCGTGACAGGGCGAGACACGGACCGGTTCAGCATAAACAGCGCCAGCACGACGGCTGCTATGAATATGCAAATTACGACCAGGGAGACGTTGCGCGCGCTGCGGAAATCCATGATCGCGTCATCAAGATAAAAACCGCTGCCGACAATCCAGCCCCAGGGTTTGAACATTTTTACATAGGTGAATTTTTTGACCTCCCTGTCGGTGCCGGGCTTCCGGAAAAAAAACGCAACAGACCCCTCGCCCTGGCGGGCGCACAGGGCCGCCATGTCCGCGAATGCCTGTTTGCCTGTGCGGTCCCGGTAGGAGCCGATATCCCGGCCTTCAAGCTCGGGCTGTGAGGGCTCCAGGACCATGGCAAGCTTGCTGTCGTGGATCCAGAAGCTCTCATTATGTTTGAAGCGCAGGTCCCTGAGGGCGCGCACGGCTGCCGCGCGCGCCTCCTCAGCGCTCAGTTTTCCCTGCGCGACCTGTCTTTCGTGTTGTTCCAGCACCACGATGGCGGTGCTGATGGAGCGCTTGAGCCCCTCCATTTTTTCCGCAACCAGGGACTGCTGGACGACGATGGTGATAAGTATCAGGGAAAAAAGGAAAAAAACCACAAACCCCGCGGTGAAAATTTTTACTTTTTTAGAAAGGCTCCACTGTTTCTGCATAGCATTCCTCCATGAGCGGGGCGTTGCATGGAACGAGGTACTATTCATTGCTATATTAATAGCATATCCAGAACAACTCAAGCGCGAGCGTGCCCTTTGTTCTTACAACAACGCCCGCAGGGTTGGCTGCTCTCCGGGGCCGGCAGTGCGGGCACCACCAGGGGCGGCTTGCACCCACGCTCCAGGTACAGGGAGAATATCAGCACCGAAGGTCCATCAAATTTTATCAGTCCGGCAACACTTTGCCGACAATAGCAGGCCAAATCCAGCCTGTCAATCGGTATACTCAGCCGTGTAGTAGCGCGCAAAAATTTCAGATGCGCTCTAAAGCAGGGTATCATGCCCGCGATCCGGCAGATTTTTTTGTGTTTTATGGTTCTGTGTTTTAAAAACCCGTTAGCAACGATGGGGGTGAAGACCCCAAGGCCAAAAGCCGCAAGCACTAAAGCCTGTCATTTCGAAGAAGCGAAGCGACTGAGAAATCTTACGGCGCTGTCAGCGCCGCTTGAAGGGTCAGGTTTCCGCACATCTGGAGTTTGGACCTTGGACTCCAGACTTTAGACTTTGGACTTCGAAGTTTATTAAATATCACTTTGACAAGCCCCCGCTTTTTTGCGATAAACCATCCAAATTGTGCTCGTTGTGCAGGTTGATGAAATTTCAAGAATAAACAGGCATGTTAAATATGGGGAACAAAGGGCGTTGACCACTTATTTCCACCACATTGAACCTAATTAATCGCGTTTAGGTCTTGATAAATTTCTTTTCGTATGGGAATGCCTTATGAACTGCTTCATAGCGAGTGCGTTCGATTACGACGACATCGACGCAATCTATGATAAAGCCATTCGTCCCGTCCTTAAGGAATTCAAAATACGGCCAGTAAGGGTCGACCGCGACGAGCACAATGATGATATTGATGATCGTATTTTTCAACTAATCGACCAATCTCAATTGTGCCTTGCAGACCTCACACATGCTCGGCCCTCCGTTTACTACGAGGCTGGCTATGCTTTTGGCAAAGGTAAACCAGTTATCTACATTGTGCGTCACGACCACTTTAGACCAAGGGGAAACGATCCGGCTGGCAACCTCCGAGTTCATTTCGACCTACAGATGAAAAACATTATCCCTTGGACTGAACCTAATGATACGTTCAAGCAAAAGCTTCGGTCTCGGGTAAGGCTTGTAACAAAACCCTTGTTACAAAAGATACAAATCGCGGATGAGAAAGAAAAATTTACAAAAACTTTTAATACACTGTCTCTATTCCAACAAATGGACGCTATTCAAGCTGCGGCATTAAATATTATTCAAGGCTGTGGCTACTCAGATAACCGCATAAAAGAGAAGCGTGCAGCGTACCACTATGACTATAATTTACTTCTAGAAAAAACCTGTGGAAGCACATACCGACAAATCCATCTTTTCGTAAGGGACGGAATAACAAAGGCTGAAATGCTGCAACTTTATTTCTCGTTTCGGATTGCCCCAATAAAAAAAGACTATAATTTAGCGAAGCGTATCGAAACAGCATGTATCTTTA
Organism: uncultured delta proteobacterium; assembly: GCA_903881505.1. Classification (GTDB taxonomy): domain Bacteria; phylum Desulfobacterota; class WTBG01; order CAIYCZ01; family CAIRTM01; genus CAIRTM01. The sequence continues at coordinate 55,524 of CAIRTM010000028.1, forward strand.
TTTCACTCCGGCCAGCACGCATGACGACATTAAGAGGCCTTCTTGCGAACTGGAGCCCCCAAGGAGAAAGAGTGTTCACTTGTAATGATCACAGTGGGGCAGTTCCTATAAATGCACGCATTATCGTTATCGATGGTGTCCAATCCGTTAATCAATTCTCAAAAAAGCTGCAGCAAGAACTTAAGGCATGGGGGGAGTAAAAAGGCTACTTAGATAGCGTTTTTGAGTGGACGGAATTCAATAATGCATCTTGGGAAACAACATACCTTTTGATACTTTGACATATAATCAATACCATATTTTCCATTGAGGGTAGCCATGGCAAAGTGCGTGAGATGTGGAAAGCGATTCTTATTTCAGAAGCTGGATCAGCTTAATAACTGTAAAGAATGTGCGCGAGTAATAAGTCTCGAGCGGGAAGCCTCAGCGGCGTCAGAAAAGCTGGGCGGTTTGTTAGGAGAAGTCCGACAGACAGAGGCGAAGCTTACCACCCTGCAAGAAAATCACGACGAAATCTACAATGATATGGTCAAAAGCGCAAAGGCGGAGGCCCTCTCCGCTATCGAAGACCAAATCGCCCAGCGGCAAGAAAAGCTCAATCAAGTCACCAATCTAATGGAATCCACACGAACCAGCCTCGAAGCCGCGATTGGCGAAAGGAAGGATGAAGAAAAAAAGCTCGAAAGTGCCGCGAATCGATTGGTCAAGATGCAAACTACATTAAAAAGCTTGCGGGCTGCCTTAAAGAGGTACTACGAAACAGAAGCAGAAGAAACACTTCCTAACGACGAAACGATCATACAGATCGGCGAACTCCTCGAACCAACCGTCAAACTACATTTCCACTCGATGGACATTCGCGAGTTGAAGAAACGACTCAGCCAGAACGCAGCCGTTATTCGCGAAACACTTACCAGATACCAAGATCGCTATACGACGAAAGCCAACTTGGCAATTTATCAGCTAATGGTTATTGGCCTTGAGGCTGAAATACAAAATGTCCTTAATAACCTCAGCTACGACAAACTTAGCAAGTCGTTGGAAGCGGTTACAAAAATTACGGACAAGTACGAAGCAATCGCATCCTCAGGCAATCAGAGCATTGCACCTACCGTCAAGAAGTTTATCGGCGAAATTCATCACCTTTATGATGAAGCCGTTCGAATCGAGTACGAATACTATGTTAAAAAACAAAGAATCAAAGAGGAACAGCGTGCGCTACGAGAACAGATGCGAGAGGAAGCAGCAGAGAGAAAACGGCTGGAAGAAGAAAGACGACGGGTTCAAGCTGAAGAGTCGAAATATTTGTCAGAGTTGGAAAACTTACGGGCGCAGTTAGCAAGCGCAGCGGACGAACTAAAACGGCAGCAGATTAATGACCGAATAGTTGAAGTGAAGGGGCAACTCGACCAAGTGGAAGAAAAAAAGGAAGGCATACTAAGGCTGCAGCACGGAAAGGCCGGTTACGTTTATGTCATCAGCAACCTTGGTTCCTTTGGCGAAAACGTTTTCAAAATCGGCATGACACGACGTTTGGAGCCTCTTGATCGAATATACGAACTTGGCGACGCCTCTGTGCCGTTTAAGTTCGATGTTCATTGCATGATCTTTTCTGATAATGCACCCGAACTTGAATCAAATTTGCACAAAAAGCTCCACCCAAAAAGGCTCAATAAGTTCAACCTTAGGCGAGAATATTTCTTTTCATCAGTGGACGAATTAGAAAAGTTTGTGTACGAGCTTGAGCCTTCTGCGGAATTCACTTGTACCATGCTGGCCGAAGAATATCGACAGGGCTTGGAGATGAATTCACTACCAGACTCGGTGCTTGATGAGGTTGAGTTTGATGACTACCAAGAGCAGGAAGAAGATGATGAGCTTAGCGCCTGATTAAATAAGGTTAGCTTTTGGATGTCCAAAGAGGGGGGCGGCCATGAAAGTATGAATACCCTCCTGTATTGACGGTGCCCCCGGCTATGATTGTGGATGGTGTACATCAGGGGCACTTCCCTGTTTCCTTCCCTTAAGGGCTAAAGCGGAATCAACTCTCATTAACTAGAAAAATTCTCTGAGCTTTTCCAGCAGGCCTTCAGCTGAAGAGAAGATAAAATCGCAGGAGCAGTCGATCATCAGGTTGACCTGCGCGCAGGGAGCGCTAAGATATGGACATGACCGTATGGAAATCACAGAGCAATGCAGGCAAGCAACTGCTGCTGGCGTGTGCATGCGCGGCAGTCGGGCTCGTGCTCATGATCGGCTTTCGCGGTTTTGCGGCTATCAACAGCAATGAGGGGGCCGGGTTTCTTTTGGGGGCGCTCCTGCTGCTGATCGGCGTTCCCGGTCTTATCCTGACCGGCAGGCAGACGGTTCTCGTCGATCCGCGCGCGCGCCGCATCACCGTTGAGGACTCTAACCGGTTCCGCACCACGACGCGGCACATACCGTTCGGCGACATCGAGGGCGTCAGCATAGGGTTTCTCGGAAAGAAGTCGAACTTTGTCTCGTACTACTATCTGGTGCTCAAGCTCAGGAGCGGCGGGGAGTATTCGTTGTTCGCACCGGGCCGCTTTTTTGAAGGAGCATCGAACAGGGCAACTGTGGCGGGCTGGAAGCGGCGGCTGGAAACCTATCTCGGCGGGTAACGGGGAACAAAACAGGGAACGTTGTTGAATAAGTTGAATTGCGATGAAAAAACGGCGGCGGTTCTTATTAATCAGAAAACTCCCTTGAGCTTTTCCATCAGCCCCTCAACTGAGGCGAAGATGCAATCGCAGGAGCAGTCGATCATCAAATTGACCTGCGCGCCGGGAACATCGCCTGCTTTTCTGAAGTCGGTGCGTATGCCATAGATGGGTTGGCCGTTTTTGCGTATGGAGTAAAAACAGCCGATCTCCCAGGCCGTGCCGTCGTCCACCAAAGGCCCATCCAGAAGAGCGACCAAAATATCGGCCTCGCGGAGGTGCTTTTCGCAGAGCGCGAAGATTTCACGCTTCGCATTCTCCCCCCATTTTTTAATGTCTTCCTGCGAAACCAGATCACCTGGCCAGACCACATCAACAGCCCTGCCCAGGCCCTTCGCACAAGCCTCTATCTCTGATTTAAGGTTTCTCAGCCAGTTCTGCTCGGCCCGGGTAAACAGCGGTCCGGCAAGATAGAGTTTCATGTATCGATACCTCCTTTTACCTATGGGTTGCTGAGACCCTCAGAAATCAGCCTTTAGATGGACAGACTATAGAGCAGGGGCGGTTGCGTGTCAACGCAATCCGGGGACCGCTCCTGATCTCCGGCCCCAGGATGACCCGGGAAAGAAAAATTGCCCTCTTCTGAATTCCATAGTAAGGTAGAGCAATACTAAACAATTTGAAAATCGAGGGAAACTTCCCTGTTTCACTACTCTATGAACAGGAGCGCTGAATGAAAAAAATCCACTGCATCATGATGCTGTTATTGACGCCATCCGTGCTTGCCGCGTGCGCATCGGCCAATATCCAGAAAGCGCCGCTGCCAAAGGCTGACAACTCATCGAATATCATAATATTCAGGCCGGAACTCACACCGGCCGAATACGCTGCAATGATCGTTGCTCTTGATGATACTGAGATTGCCGTATTGGAAAACGGGCAGTACGTATCTGTAGACGTCGAACCTGGCGAGCATACCGTATCGGTTCGAGGAAAAATAGGATTCAGGTCAAAAGTTACGGTAGAAGCGAAGCCTTTTGGTGACGTATACCTGGAAGCGGCCGGAAGGTGGTATAATTCGCTTATTCTTTGGGAGTTGGGATTTATTACGCCTGTTTTCTACATCACGCCTGCCAAGAAATTTGACCGGACAGGCTATAGGGCAGTACAGGTCACGTACAGCTACAACTGATATAACAATGCGCTTACCCCCGGAATTTCTTTTTAATGAAAAAGGCAACAGCAGGCAAGGCGGGTGAAACGCACCATCATCTATTGAAAAACAGCCGGATGGTTACGCTGTGCTGCACCGGCCCGCACATCTCCAGCCCCCTGCCCGGCTTTTCTCGGCCTCACCCATAGAGCTGCTGCCGCCTGTCATCTGGCCGTGCGCAAGCCCGCCGTGACAGTGCAACAGCCCCTTACACAGTCAGGCAGGCCATGACCGCTTCGGCCATGAGCCGGTAGCCCGCTTCGCTCGGGTGCACGCGGTCATAGAGGACCAGGCTGTCGTGCGGGGTGCCTGAGGCAATGGCATCTTGCCAGCGCTCATCAACCAATGCAACGGTGCACTTCTTCTCCCGCGCAATGTCTTTCAGACAGGCGTAAAACGGAGCGACCACATCAGTCTCATCCGCGTCTTCGGGCAGTGTTGAGGTGAGCAGCAAAACCTCGGCGCTGCTTTCCTGGCGGATTCGTTCAATGATGGCTTCGATGGCGCGCCGGTACTCGGCCACGCTGCAGCCGCAAAAAGCATCGTTGAGCGCGAACTGCACAAGCACGAGATCGGGTTTGTAGCTGAGCGCGTCCTGCTGCAGGCGGTAGAGGCCGCCGGGCGCGGTGTCGCCGGGTATGCCGCTATTGATAAGCGTGAGATCGGCCCTGGGATAGCGCGCTATCATCATGTCGCGCAAAAACTCGACATATCCCCGCGCAACCATCCAGCCGCTGGTGAGCGAATCACCCAGCGCGACAATGGTCACGGCTGCGCCGGACTTTAATTTTGCTATGGTTGTTTCAGAACGCATGGGCAGACGGATAGAGCATTTTTCTTTTTTCTGCAGCCTTTTAAAAATAAACTCCCGTTCGTGGTGAGCCTGTCGAACCATGAACGGGCTGAGGTGCTATACCTGACCCGTTCTGCCCTTCGACAGGCTCAGGGCGAACGGACAGTGTGGTGGGTATAAAAAACGCTCTACCCTGCCAAAGCTTTGCCGAGCATGAACGCTTCTTTCAGCAGGGCCTTCTTCTTCAACACATCGCCGGGCGCAAGGCCCGTGCCGTAGACCGCGCCAACCAGCACAGCCTCCACGTAGGCAAACGCATCCTGAAAGGTTCGCAGGGCATTCACCGCTCCGGAGCGGAACGGGTCCGCATCGCCATAGGTCAGGGCCACGGCAATGCGCTTGCCGCGCAAGGCATAGCCAGCCGGGCCGCCCAGGGCATAGCAGCGATCCATGAAGAGCTTCATCTGCGCCGAGACGGTAAACCAGTAGACCGGGCTTGCGTAGATGAGGCCGTCGGCCGCCACAACCTTCGCGTAGAGCTTC
>CAIRTM010000029.1 GCA_903881505.1 uncultured delta proteobacterium
ACCATGCTTTTGCCCTCCACGGCTGCTTTTTCCACAACAGCGTGCGGCAGGTATGTTTTCGATGCGCTGCGCGTGGCGCTTCGCATGTATTCATCGTAAGGCACAAGCACGAACAGGGGCTTGCCGTCTTTTTGAATGACCTGATGCTTAGTAGGTATGTTCATCGCGCTTTCTCACCTCTTCTATGCGTATGATGCGCACGGCAGCCTCGACATCGAACAGCACCCTGTAGCGGCCGACCCTCAGGCGGTATGCATACTGATGCCCGGCAAGGCGTTTGACACCGCTGCAGGCAGGCCAATTCTGCAATCGTGCCACAGCATATGTTATGGTTGTGCGCTGGGCATATTCAATAGCCATCAACTGCTTGAACGCTTTTTTTTCCCACAGAACATCGTACATTCAGGCATCTTCTTATATAAGCTAATTATAAGTTAATGTCAAATATATAAGTTTTATTCCAGACCGCCTCAGCCATCGTGCAAAATGCTGTCAGAATGCTATAGTCGCTCTATTGTGCGGTTTCTTCCCTGCCCTGGTTTCAATTCAAATGGAATAGATGCAGGGAGTGCCGTGCGCACCGCCTGTCATGCCTGCCTTGCGATCCGGCACCGATCCAAGCTGTCACTTCGAATCCGCCGCAGGAGGAGAGAAATCTTATTTTCGCACCCTTTCTTTCGCGGCAAAGAAAGTGTGCCCTCAAGAGCGCAGCGGTCAAGGCTGGAAGCCTTGACTCAAACGCCCCCTGCGTTTCGCGTCCGCCTGCGGCTGATTCCTTCGCCGGGCACATTCTCAAGGGGTCGTTATGAACTCGCACATTCGGGCGCTCAGACAGCATAACGACCGTATCCTTGACAATGCGCCCGGCTCGGCTGCGAAACGATGGGGTTTTAAAACCCTTGAACCATGAATATTGGACTTTGGACCTTCCTTTCCCGATCTTGGACTTTTATTCTTAAATGTGTTAAAGCTTTCCCAAAAATAATGAAAAAGAATTGTGCCCTCTTTCATGGCATTCAAAACAACAGAGGGGTTAAGCCTGAACGCCTGACATGCCCGATAAAAGCCGTTTTTGGCTTTGTGAAGTGTGTAGCAGCCCTGCCCCCGAGACTTCGCTGAATTACAATAAAGCAGTACTTATGAATGATATGATCTGCCCGAAATGTCATACATCACAACCCCCTTCTGATGAATGCATCTCATGTGGAATAGTCTTCAGAAAATACAAACAGAAAATAATCAATCCCCCGGATAGCCTGCCGGGAAGGTTAGATACACCATCGGTTCCAGGGGCAGCTCACGAAAAAAAAGGCGGTTTTCGGGTAACATTCAGAAGATTTCGAATAGCAATTCTCTCGCTTATCCTGCTGATTGTGGCTCTAAACGCCTATTGGATAGATAAGCGAATTTTCATGTGGGTAACGACACTGCATGTAGTCATCTATCCCATTAATGCGGATAACAGTAATGAGGTCCAGGAATATATAGATTCTCTTGAAAAAAAAGATTTCGATCCTATTGAAAATTTTATGCGGGAGGAGGCTGAACTTTGTGGATTGAAAATTGATGAGCCGATAGCAATCCATGTGGCGCCCGAAATTAAAGAAATGCCGCCGTCTCTCCCGGAAAAAAGAGATGCCATGGATGCCATTCTCTGGAGTTTGAAAACGAGATATTGGTCCTGGCAAACCGACACATACGACGGCCCCGGGGATGTTAAAATATATGTTTTGTATCGCACGTTTAAAAACGAAGACGTACGTGAGATATCCCTTGGCCTGCAAAAAGGGAAAATCGGCATTGTTCAAGCCCCTGCGACCGATACATTAATTAACCAGACATTTTTAGCCATCGCTCATGAAATGCTGCATACCTTTGGTGCTACGGATAAATACGATTATGAAACCCTGCTGCCGATATACCCGGATGGTTTTGCTGAACCCGGCCAGAAACCGCTCTATCCTCAAAGAATGGCGGAAATAATGGCCGGCGTAATTCCGGTTTCAAAAACAGAATTTAAAAAACCGAAAAACCTGGATGAAGTAACACTCGGCAGGAAGACATGCAGTGAGATAAAATGGTTGGACGAAAAATAAAATTGTATCGGGGTCGGACCGGGCACAGGCAGGCCCCATGATGCCTTTTGGGGTATCGAAAATTGTCATTGCGCATCACTCGACGATTTCCCTATTAGAAAAAGGGGGAATGAAAGTAAAAACGCACGGGAAGCAGTCGGGGGCAGATCTTCATATGTCAGTTATCAAGCCACTGAGGTTCACACGGCCGCGCCGGGCACAATGTGCAGGGGAGCACGTATGAAAAAGATCATACTACTTCTTGTTGGTGTACTCGTTTCCGCCGTGCTGTTCGCGCACAGTCAGGCAGCCGATACGACCAATAAGCTCTATGATGTTATCTTCAGTATCAGTATCGACGAAAGCGGCAAGATGAAAGCCTTTAAGGTGAACCAGGTGTTTGACCGCGAATCCGAAACAAAGACTCCGATCAACATGGAAGTATCAACAGAATTTATTGAAAATGTCCGACGGAATATCGTGAATAAAGAGCATGCATCAGATCTGGACAATGGCGTTCCGAAGGAGTTTTACAGGAAATTTTTATACGATCCTCAAAGGCCGTCACTAATTGATATCGACCCTGAAGAATAAGACGGGTGAATCGGGATCACATCTTCATATGTCAAATATTCAGACCGCAAGGCATGCACGGCGCACCCTGCCCCCTTGCAAACCAACAGAAAGGCGCTGGTATGCTATTGATTAAAAAAGCCCGCAATCCGCTGATCGCCGCAGGGTTTTTATTAAGAGGCATGAAATTGCTGACCAACCCGAAGCTGCGCCTTTTCATTCTTATTCCAGTGCTCGTTAATATCGTCCTGTATGGCACGGCACTGGCACTGGGTTATTATTACGTTGACCAGCTCATTGCCCGTTTTATCCCTGATTCGCTGCAGTGGCTGAACTGGATTGTATGGCCGCTGTTTTTCATAACTTTCTTTGTCGCGGGATTTTTCACCTTCACGGTAGCAGCGAACCTGATCGCCGCGCCTTTTTACGGAATACTGTCGGCTAAAACCATGGCTGTGGTGAGCGGCAAGGCGCAGATTGTTGAGCAGCCCGTGGTGCGCGTTATTGCCGCCGAACTGAGGCGGGCGCTCTACATCATGACCCGCATGCTGCCCCTGCTTGTTCTGTTCTTTATTCCGGTAATCAATATCGTCGCCTCGTTTGCCCTGTCTTTATTCGGGGCATGGTGCCTGGCAATGGAATTCATGGCCTACCCGCTTGAAAACGAAGGCCTGCTGTTCAATGACCAGAAGCGGATGCTTAAAACCGTGTGGCCGGGTGCGCTGAGTTTCGGCGCGCTCACCATGATCGGCCTGACAGTGCCGGTGCTCAATATCATCATCGGGCCTGCGGCGGTTATCGGCGCAACGATGTATGTTCATGAAATGCAAAGCACAACAGGGAACGCCGTTGCAAAAGCGGCAAGTCCTCAAGACCCGCTCTGATGCAAAGGAAATAACTATGTTTAACTGGTTCACCAACCGCCGCCGGAAAAAGCTCACGCAGGCCCCCTTCCCTGCCGCATGGGAGGAGATACTGCGGCGCAACGTGGGCCACTTCGGCATGCTGAGCGATGAAGAGCGGGCCCGTCTGCGCGCCCTGATACAGGTCTTTATCGCTGAAAAATCCTGGGAGGGGGCCGGCGGGCTGGAGCTGACCGACGAGATCCGCGTCACCATTTCCGCCCAGGCCTGTCTGCTGCTGCTGGGCCTGCCGCATGACTACTACAAAAACGTCCAGTCCATTATCGTCTACCCTTCGACTGTTGTTGCGCCGCAGCGCAGGCCGGGCTTCTTCGAAAATACGATCGCACCGGTAGAGCCTGCGCAGGCCATTATCGGGCAGGCATTCCACCAGGGCCCGGTGATCATTATCTGGGATGCGGCCCTGCGCCAGGGACGCCACCCTGAATCAGGCCACAACGTCATCTACCACGAGTTTGCGCACAAGCTCGACATGCTCGACGGCATGGCCGACGGAACCCCGCCCCTTCGCGACCGCGCAGAATACCGTGACTGGGTAAAGACATGCACGGATGAATACCTGCGCCTCAAGCACCGCACTGAAAAGGGCCAGCGATCGTTTCTCGATGAGTATGCCGCTACCAATGAAGCCGAATTCTTCGCCGTGGCGACCGAGCAGTTCTTCGACCAGCCCCGCCGCATGCTCGACCATGCGCCTGACCTGTACCGGGTTTTGAAGACATACTATTGCCAGGACCCTGCCCTGCGCGCCGCCCGGGCCGCCTGATTGACAATTCTTTTTTTCAGGCTACAATCGGGCGCATTACGCGCTCGCGATACCAACAACAGGACACACCGGCTGCGTGCACCCGCATGCTTTGCAGCCCAGCACGGAAAAAAAATTATGGCGGACTTATTCAAGGACAAATCAAGGGACTGGGACGCCAATGAACGGGTTATACTCCTTTCACAAGCTGTCGGCTCATCGATAGTTGAGCATGTGCCCCTCAACGATACAATGACCGTGATGGATTTCGGGGCCGGAACGGGGCTCATCAGTTCCCGCGTTGCGCCCAGGGTGAAAAAAATTATCGCGGTCGATGTATCGGAATCGATGCTCGGCAACCTTGCCGCCAAGCCGGAACTCAAAGAAAAAGTGAGCACCGCATGCCAGGACATACTCACGGCCCCGATCAATGAAAAGTTCGACCTGATCATGAGCGCCATGGCCATGCACCACGTTGAGGATACGCCCGGGCTTCTTGAAACATTTGCGCGGCATTTAAAACCGGGAGCCATGATCGCGCTGGCTGATCTTGACAGTGAAAACGGCAGTTTCCATCCACCGGGCACTGAAGGCGTCTTTCATTATGGTTTTGACAGAAATGAACTGCAGGCCATGTTGGAACATGCCGGATTCGAGTGCGTTTATTTTTGCACGGCCCATACAGTGCGGAAAGAGGAAAAAGATTTTACTGTTTTTTTAGTAACTGCCCGAAAAAAACAGTAAGGACACCCCGCGGCATTGCGTGCAGAAAATTAGCAACTCCGGGCCTACGGGGGGATTCCATTCGTCCGGCAAATCCCCCGAAACCCTTTGCCAAAGGGGGCTTAAAAAACGGGCAGGCGATTTCCAGTGCATTGGCGGGTTGACGCCCGGCCTGCAGCGGATACCCCCGCCGGGCACATGCAGCGCGGGCCCGCCCCTCATTATGCTTGCCCTTGAGATGCCTCATGGTATGCTGTTCCCGGAACCATGAGTGCACCAGGGCCGTGGACACGATTGAAAACCGCCATGACAAAATCATGCGTCCGCATTATCGCTTTCGCCGCAGCGGTCCTGATATCCACGCCCGCCTGTACGGCGGTCCGGGATTCTTCCGTGCCGGCCGATGCATCTCCTTCCGTAACAGTCATGTCAAAAGACACCCGCAGCTGGGACGGAAATCTTCTGCCCGCCTATCCCGAGGGCCAGCCCGAGGTCACCATCCTGCGCATGAGCATACCGCCTGGCGCCGCTTTAAAAATCCACGAGCATCGGGCGATCAATGCCGTCGTCCTGACAGGCGGCCGGCTCAGTGTTGTAACGACAGACGGCAAAACCCTTGAATTGCAGGCAGGCGAATCGTTCATCGAGCTGGTGAACACGTGGCACTACGGGCTCAATCCGGGCACGGTTCCAACCGAGCTTATTATTTTCTATGCCGGCGCGGCAGGCGAGCCGATAACAGTGTACCAGTCCCAGGAAAATCATCCTCGGCGATATTAAAGAATACGAAGCAGCGATCTTTACGCTGATAGCCGGTGAGTAAGCCCCCGCATGGGGCATGGACAGAATGAGAAAAACAAAACAGCGCACGCACCGGGCAGCCGGGCAGACAAGGCCTGCCAACCCTGCTTCAGGCAGGGCCGTGCAACCGGGCGCATTCAAGCGCGGCTGGATGCTGCTTTCATCATCAGTGAGGCACACACCATGGATACAGAAAACAAACGGAATGTATGCGCAGTCTGCGGAAAAAGCTTCCCCCGTCGGGAACTTGTGCCGGGCGCGGCTCTCAGGGATGTCATCGCCGGGGAAATAGCCCGCGACCATCCGGATTTTTCGCCGGAAAAATATGTCTGCCGAACCGACGTAATGCAGTACCGGTCGAAGTACGTTCACCTTCTGCTCGAGTCCGAGAAAGGAGAGCTGACAACCCTTGAACAGGAGGTGCTTCACAGCATACGCGAGCACGAGCTCCTGGCTAAAAACACGGACGCCGAGTTCGAGCAGAAGTGGACATTCGGCGAACGGCTGGCCGACCGCATGGCCGATTTCGGCGGCAGCTGGACATTCCTTATATGCTTCGGCGCGTTCCTGGCTTTCTGGATCATGTTAAATGCCTTTGTACTGACTGCGCGTCCGCCGGACCCCTACCCCTTCATCCTTCTCAACCTCATTCTCTCGTGCCTCGCAGCCATACAGGCGCCGATCATCATGATGAGCCAGAACCGGCAGGAGGCAAAGGACCGCCTGCGCGCGCAGCACGACTACCAGGTGAACCTGAAGGCAGAGCTCGAAATCCGGCACCTTCATGAAAAAATGGACCATTTACTCTCGCATCAGTGGGAGCGCCTGGCACGGATTCAGGAGATCCAAATCGATTTGCTGTCGGAAATCGGCAAAAAAAATGCGCACGGCCAATAACAGAGCCCCTGGCATCGTTTGCATCTCAGCCGAACCGGAAAAAACAACCCATCAGGCTGAAAAAGCTCTGCTGTTTATCATGCACAGTCTGTTTTCAGCCATTGAAACGCCCGTTTCGCCATCGAAAAAGACCTTTGAAGAACATCCAAGATACAGGGACAAGGAGATGCAAAATGCCGCCGCGCCCCTTATCCGTGACGTTACTCTCTAACATGACGGTCAGCATGTCCGGACTTACGAAATATCTTGTGGCAATTGCGGCAATCTCGATTAGTGCAGCCCTGTCGGGTTGCGGCAGCCCCGCATTAAGAACGATACCGGAAGACGGAACCATCCTGGCCTTCGGCGACAGCCTTACCGCAGGTGTCGGCACAACCGAAGAAAACAGCTACCCCTCAGTCCTGGCAGATCTTACCGGGCGCACGGTCATCAATGCCGGCGTGTCAGGTGAAACCACGGACGAAGGCGCAGTCAGGCTGCCGGAGGAACTCGATGATGCAGAACCCGATCTGGTAATCATCATCGAAGGCGGCAATGACCTGCTGCAAAACCGGGATCCGGCAACGATCAGGGAAAATATACAAACGATGATCGAGGCAGCGAAAGCACGCGGCGTACAGGTGGTGCTGATCGGTATTCCGCAGATGAAGCTGTTTTCCGATTGCGCGCCGCTGTACGAAGAACTGGCCGATGATTTTAAGCTGGTTTTTGACGGCACGCTGCTTGCCGGATTGCTGAGAAGCCCGTCCCTGAAGTCGGATTATATCCACCTGAATGCAAAGGGCTACCGCACAATGGCTGAGTCCATATACAAATTATTGAAACAAAACGGGGCCGTGTGATACAAGATGAATGCCGGACAGGAGCGGCATTTCAGAAATTAATTTCCCCCTTTATAATGGGGGGATACAGGGTGATTTAATCCTACCGGCAAGTCCCCCAGTTCCCTGTGCCAAAGGGGGATTGAAAACAAAAACCCTGCAGGCGACAATACCTCGCCAGGGGCTGACCTGTACGTGTATAATAAGACAAAAAAGTATTTTTAAGGTATAACAAACCCGGAAGAACCATTTTTTTAATCGACTGCCATTAATCCCGACACAAAGGAGGCTGTATGTTGCGAACAGCGAACCCGGCATTGAATGATGCTACCTTTAAAGAACTCCCGTATACTGCCGACAAAAGCAATGCAATGACGATACAGGGCACGGTGAATAAAACCGCCGTGCTGCTGCTTGTGCTGCTGATTGCTTCCCTGTGGACATGGGATAAGTTTTTCGAAACCGGCAACCCTGCCTCTGTAGGCATGTGGATACTGGCAGGCGCCATCGGCGGGTTCATCGTCGCCATGGCAACGGTATTTAAAAAGACGTGGGCGCCGGTAACCGCGCCCGTGTATGCGGCGTTTGAAGGCCTGTTTCTCGGCGGCATATCCTCCGTGTTCGAGGCACGGTTCCCGGGCATTGTCATTCAGGCCGTGGGGCTGACCTTCGGGACGCTGTTCGCCCTTCTGATGGCTTACAAATCAGGGTTCATTAAAGCGACGGAAAATTTCAAGCTCGGCGTGGCAGCAGCGACCGGGGGCATTGCGCTGGTGTACGTCGTAACAATACTACTCGGCTTCTTTGGCGTGCAGATACCCATGCTGCACGGCAGCGGAGTCATCGGCATCGGGTTCAGCCTGTTCGTGGTCGTGATTGCCGCCTTGAACCTGGTGCTGGACTTTGATTTCATTGAAAATGGCGCCGCTGCCGGCGCGCCCAAGTATATGGAGTGGTACGGCGCCTTCGGCCTGCTGGTAACGCTTGTGTGGCTCTACCTTGAAATACTGCGGCTGCTTTCCAAGCTGCGCGGCCGTGATTAAGCTACTTATAACGCAGGGCGGATGTTCGAAACCCGCTCTGTGGCAATCTCCCCCTTTTAAAAAAGCGGGAAGCGAAAACACCAACCCTTCGCGCGGCAGTACGTGAACTCTCAGCGGCACGGCCTTGACTGTTCGTGCAAAAAAAAGATGTGAATTGTTCTTCGGAACAGAAAACCCCGACGGCCCCAACCATGAAAGGAGTGAACTGCTATGATGAAACCGGGAAACATATTCTTACTGTCACTGGTTATAACAGGTCTGGCTCTCACCGGCGCGTTCGCGCAAGGCACCGGCGAAGGCCCCGGCAAGCCCGGCATGAGCGTTAAGGAAACCATCGGGGCGCCCGGGGGTCCGGGACAGGGGCCGGGAGCACCGGGGAATGCAGCGCGGGACCAGGACTCCCGCCGTGAGCGCGACAAGGCTGTCAGGGACTTCCAGAAGGCGGTACGCGACGCTGAGAGAAAATTCAGTGCGGACCAGAAAGCCGCCTCCAAACTTCAGGGTGATAAGCGCGGGGCCGCCATGCAAAAGGCCGCTGAAGAGATGAAGGCCTCGATCAAAAAAGCGGAAAAGGACAAGGATGCCGTTATGGGTGAGAGAGGGCCGGGAAAGCGCAAACCCGGAAGGCGAATGGGCCATCCGCCGAAGGATACCGGAGAAAATCCAGCCGGCGTGCAGCAGGACAGTGCAGGACCGGCTGTAGGACAACTGAAAGACGACACCAAGAGCCCGCCTGACCTGCCGAAAAATTAGCCGCAGGGTGGACTTGCGAAGCACGTCTACCGAATGTTGAATTGTGGCGGACACGCTTTGCGGGTCCGCCACATACTTCCCTCCTTTAATAAAGGGGGATACAGGGGGATATCATTCTTCCGGCACATCCCCCAGCCCCCCGTTGCCAAAGGGGGATTGCAAAAAAACGTGCAGGGCGGATACGATTGAAGAGTCCGCCCTGCATGCTCCATCCATTAAAAACAAGCGCCGGATCTGCATGACAGATCCGGCGCCGTGTTTATCATCATTATTTCCGGAAACGCCGCAGAGCTATATTGTCTCGTTGGAGCATTCCTGCGCTTCGTTGCATTGTTTATCGCCGACAGTCTCGGCTGTGCTATGACCGACCTCGTAGCAGGATTCATAGTTATTGCATGAACCCGAACCGATCGAGGAACTGTAGTCATCTCCGGCCTGATAACAGGCATCGTAACCGTTACACGACTGCTTGCCGATGGTGGTGGTAACTCCGGTTTTATTGGCGACATCATCACATGCGTCGTAGCCGTTGCACGATTTGTCGCCTATGGTAGCCGACCCGTACCCGGCAAGATAATAGCATGCATAGTCGTTACCGGCACACGAACCCTTGCCGATCACGGCCTGTGCGGAGCTATAGTAAGCGGCATAGCAACAGGCCTCGTAGCCGATACACGAGCCCGTTCCGACCTCCAAGCTGGTGCCGGATTCATACGCAGTCTCATAACAGGCGTAGTCGTTCTTGCATGATTTATCAGCGATCACTGCCTGCCCGTAGTAGCCGGCATAGTAGCAGGTTTCGTAGCCTTCAACACACGATCCCTTGCCGATCGTGGCCTGACCGTAGTAGGCGGCATCGTCACAGGCATCATAGCCGATGCAGGAGCCCTGACCGATCACGGCATCTCCCTCATAGCCGAGTTCGTAACAGGCATAGGTGCCTTTACAGGCTCCTTTGGCGATTTCAACCGTTCCGCCCATGCCGCTGCTGCCGCCTGCGGCGTAATAACAGGCTTCGTAGCCCAGGCATGATCCGTCGCCGACAGTGGCATCGCCACCGTAACCGGCTTCTTCACAAGCCTCATAGCCATTACAGGCACCCTTGCCGATCGATGCCCGGCCGTCTTCACCGGCATAGTAACAGGCCTCGTAGCTGTTGCATGAATTGCTGCCGATACTGGCATGCCCGTTATCACCGGCGTTTTCACAGGCTTCGTAGCCATTACACGAGTCGTTTCCAATCATGGCTTCGCCTCCGGCTACTCCAAGATCATTGCAGGCTTCTTCGCCATTACATGCATTGCTGCCGATTTTTACGCCATCGGCAATATTCGTGCAGGCTCCTTCTACATTGCAGGAATCGTTTCCGATCGTAACCTCTCCGGTGCCCTCGAAGCTGCAAAAGGCATTCGGCACTGCTGTCCCGCCGCAGGAATTCTTGCCGATCTTGGCGGCCTGAACAGCTGAGACGGGCAGTAACCCGATACAGCATAATGCGATCACTACGATGATCCCGTTACCGGTGCGTTTGTTCATAGCAGTCCTCCATTTCCGTGGTTTGTTACATTGATCAACTGAACAGATATATATAGCAATAGAGCTCAGGGGCCTCTATAGTTTACGGTCGCTTGTACGGTCTGGTAATATTTATTTTCAGGAACTTGTGATGACATGGAGTGAGGTATAGCACACGCAAAACAAGGACACAAGAGGTATATATGCAATTAGGAATACACACTCTTCAGCTGCCATGCTCCTGTACTGCCGGGAAATGATACGTTGGAATTGGAGCCCTGTATTCACAAAGCGCAATCCGTCGACCACAAAGAAAGTGCCGGATCCGCATAACAGATCCGGCACCGTTTCCAACCTGCATTTACCCCGGAACGTTTCTCAATCCTCAGAGCATTCCAGCGGATTGTTGCACTGTTTGTCTTCTATGTTTTGCGCTGACAGGTGACCGACCTGGTAGCAGGATTCATAGTTATTACAAGAACCCGCACCGATAGAAGCATTGAAATCATCACCGGTTTCATAACAGGCATACGAACCGTTGCAGGACTGTTTGTCAACGGTTGACGTTACACCGCTGGTATTGGCAAGATAATAACAGGCCTCATAACCGTTGCACGATTTGTCACCGATTGTGGCCGAGCCATAATAACCGACATACTCGCATGAATAGTCGTTACCATTACACGACCCCTTGCCGATCGTGGCCAGTCCATCGTAAGCGGCCTCATAACACGAGCAGTAACCGCGACACGAACCCTGGCCGACCATGAGATTACTGCCGGATTCATATGCTCCGTAACAACAGGCTTCGTAGCCGTTACATGCCTCCTTGCCGATCGTAGCCTGAGCGTTTGAATAGTAAGCCGTTTCATAACAGGCGTACTCGCCGATACACGATCCCTGGCCGACAGATGCGGTGCTGCCGTTATACGGAGCAAGCTCATAGCAGGATTCATAGCCGAGACACGCCCCCTTGCCGATCACGGCCTGCCCGGTGCCGTATCCGGCAGCATAGGCGCAGGCTTCATAGTCTATGCAGGACCCGTCGCCGACCGTAATCTCGCCACCGCTGTAGCCGGCCTCATAGCAGGCATACGTTCCCGCGCATGCGTTCTTGCCGATCACCGCACTGCCCCCTCTGCCGGCTTCGTAACAGGCCTCGTAGCTGTTGCATGAATTGCCGCCGATCATCGCGGAGCCGGAATTGTAACCGGCATATTGACAGGCCTGGTAGGAGTTGCATGAATCATTTCCGACCGAAGCCGCACCGCCTGATGCGCCGAGACGGCCGCAGGCATCGTCTCCGTTACATGCATTTTTGCCAATCTTAACTCCATCAGCAATATTTGTGCAGGCTCCTGCTACATTGCAGGAATCATTCCCGATCGTAACCTCTCCGGTGCCCTCGAAGCTGCAAAAGGCATTCGGCACTGCTGTCCCGCCGCAGGAATTCTTGCCGATCTTGGCGGCCTGAACAGCTGAGACGGGCAGTAACCCGATACAACATAATGCGATCACTACGATGATCCCGTTACCGGTG
>CAIRTM010000030.1 GCA_903881505.1 uncultured delta proteobacterium
AATATATCAGTTTTTTAACTAAATGACAAGCAGATATACTGTGGCGGAAAAAATTAATCCTGTTCAAACCTTACAGCAGCTTCGCGTGCACACCAGTGCGTACAGCGGTCGCGCAATCGCTTGGGGAAACAGACATTTGAACAGCCTGAAAAACGTGCATTCTGTGCATCTGTATAGTTCTTCCGTTTTGATTTTTGAAGGGCGTCACATCCTCCTCCTGCTCAGTCAGTTTGTTCGTCATGGATAGCCCCAGCACTTAGGAATCGGCTTAATCTGCTCAGCGGGATCAACCTGTCAAACTATTTGTACCACCTGCGCAGCTATCACGGAAAACTGCTGAATGAAGCCATAGTTGCGCTGTTTTGTCCATAACACGGCGCCTGACGCCATGATTCCCATTGACAGTTGCGCCTGCCTTTGCTACCTTTGTTCGCCATGAAAACACCGCATACGCGCATACATGATGTACTCAAACACGGCCGTCCCGGACAGGAGGTAACCGTCAAAGGCTGGGTGCGTTCGCGCCGGGGCAACAAGCAGGTGCAGTTTATCGCTCTCAATGACGGCTCCTGCCTGCAGACCATACAGATAGTTGTCGACCTCCAGACAATTGATGCCGAAACGCTGAAAGCCATCACAACCGGCGCATGCATCCGCGCGGACGGCATGCTTGCTGCGTCGCCAGCCAAGGGCCAGAACGTTGAAATTCAGGCCCGGGAACTGAAAATGTACGGCAGCGCCGATCCCGCGAACTACCCGCTTCAAAAAAAAGGCCACTCGCTCGAGTTCCTGCGCGAAATTGCACACCTGCGCCCCCGCACCAACACATTCGGCGCTGTGCTCCGCGTGCGCAGCGTAATGGCCTATGCCATTCACCGTTTTTTCCAGCAGCGCGGATTCGTATACCTGCACACTCCGATTATAACCGGATCAGACTGCGAGGGCGCCGGCGAAATGTTCCGCGTTACAACACTCGATGCCAAAACACCTCCGCTGAACGAACATGCCGCTGTTGACTTCTCGCAGGATTTTTTCGGCCGGGAAACTGCGCTGACAGTCTCCGGTCAGCTTGAAGGCGAACTGGCCGCCCTTGCACTCGGTCAGATATACACATTCGGACCGACCTTCCGGGCGGAAAACTCCAACACTGCACGGCATCTGGCCGAATTCTGGATGGTCGAGCCCGAGATGGCGTTCTACGAACTGCCGGATAACATGGACCTGGCGGAGGAATTTCTTAAATATCTCGTGCAGACAGCGCTTGATGACTGCAGCGTTGACCTTGAATTTCTCAGCGCCCATTATGATGCCGATCTGTTCGAGCGCCTGCGCTCGACGGATGGCGTCGCGTTTGAACGCCTGAGCTACGGCGACGCAGTAGAACTACTCAAAAAATCAGGAAAAAACTTTGAATTTCCGGTTAGTTGGGGGTGTGATCTTCAAGCAGAACATGAACGCTACCTCGTCGAAGAATGCTGCAAGCGTCCGGTCATTCTGACGGATTACCCTCGCGCGATCAAGGCCTTCTACATGAAAGGCAATGACGACGGCCGCACCGTGCGCGCCATGGACGTGCTGTTTCCCCGGATCGGCGAAATCATCGGCGGCTCCGAGCGCGAAAGCGATCATGCAGCGCTGCTGCAGCGCATGCGCGAGATGCATATCCCGGAGCAGGATCTGTGGTGGTATCTTGAAACCCGCCGGTTCGGATCGGCTCCGCACAGCGGCTTCGGGCTCGGTTTCGAACGCCTGATGCTCTTCATCACCGGCATGGCCAATATCCGCGACGTTATCCCCTTCCCCCGCACTCCCAAAAACGCGTCTTTTTAGCTGCGGCACCTGAAGCTGCTGCCAGCGTGTCTCCTGCACACTGCTGAGCGCGCTTGATGTACAAAAACAGCTTGCAATAACCGCGCAAATCAGCTACTCAAAAAAACAAAACAACTTCAGCATGGAGGTTTTCAATGAGCGTGCACTGTCCCCGCTGCGATGCAGTCATCCCGGAGAAAGTTTTTCGGGAAATTCATGAATGGGGCCCCGAGGCCATGAAATGCCCTTATTGTGACTGCCCGCTGAACAAGTCCATCCTGGGCAAACAATACTGGAACCGTCTGTTCCCCGTGCCGGAAAAAACCGATGAGGATCCAACCCGGCTTCTGATCAACAAAACCAGGGAAGTAACGGCGCAGGTCAAAAAAGCCGCTGCCGAATTTAAAAAAGACTACATCGGCTAGCGGCTTTCCGGCTGAAACGGGACATGCGCGGCGCCCCTGAATGCTCACCGGGCAGACGGATGTCACGACACCATGCCCGTGAGCGCCATGGCATGCATCGCCGCCCTAAAACAGGGCCTCAAGCCCCAGGTGGGCGATTTCCTTGCCGAAGGCATGCTCAACCATGATGCCGCCGGGGTCTTTTTCCAGCATGTTTTTGCGCATGGCCTCACGGCGCTCTATCAGGCGCTGCATGTAGGCCGGGTCCCGGGGTTCATCCTTCTCCCATAAACCGTAATACACGTTGAGATAGTCAAACACAAGCCTCATCAAGCGGTCCTGGTCCTGCTTTGTGCTGGGGTGAAAATCCGCGCTGATAAGATATGGGGAATGCATGGCGCGAAACCAGTTGGGGTTACGGGTCGGCAGTTCGGGATAGTGTTTTATGCCCGCATCCCAGAGGTCTTCCAGGGGATCAAGATACGTCTCCATATAATCGATGTCACAAATACAGTCCGCCGTTGGATAGAAATCAAGAATAAAAAAGCTGCCCTTCTCGCTCTCGGCCCAGAACGCTGAAAACACCGGCAGGGCGTGGCAATCATCCGGCCAGATAATCGTGGTATAGCACATAAGCTTGTCCTTGAAAGACTGCACGGTAATAGCGATCTTTTCCAGCTTCGGAGCCGCGTACAGATACTTGTAGCTCCACAGGATCGGCCCGCCTTTCAGGTCCCACAGGGGCCGGATGTCCTTGCCTTTATACGTTTCCATTTTCGTACCGCCGAACTTTTCAAGCGCTTTGAGCATTTCTTCGCCAAACGGGGGAAAACTGTATTCTTCTGGCATTGTATCCTCCTCCTTTGTCAGTGATAACCTGCGCCTGCTGGTTCCTCAACGCAGCCGGAGCGGACGCTCGTACTGTCACGGCAGCGATATAATAAACTGCTCCCTGCCCTCTCTCACCCGGGCCCGTGCAACGACCTCGAAGGTACGGTTTTTCATCGCAGGATTTTCAAGCGCGTCAACGCAGACACGGGCTATTTGCGAGCGCTTCACCCGGCCCGTAATTTTGCCGCCCTCGCCGAAGGCAATCTCGTCGGGAATATCCTCCTCGGTATACCCGCCGGGCCGGATGATCGTGTAGTCGATGCCGCAGGAGCGGATAAATTCCTCTGAGCGTGTTTTAGCTTTGAGCACCGACAGCATGGGCCATTTATACATGCATGATACGGCGTCACGGCTGTTGCCCGCCCCGATCGATGAGATAACCACGATATGCCTGAGGCCCTGTGCCTGTGCTGCACGCGCCAGGTTCTGGTTGCCCATGTTGTCGATCTTATTGTTTTCCGCGCCGCTGAACGGCTTCTTTGAGCCAAGAGCGCTGATCACATACTGCGCTCCCTGCATGGCCTTTTCAAGCACCGGCACTGAAGCCAGGTCGCCCTCTGCAAATTCAACACCGCTCAGTCCTGATGTTTCCGGCGCATCAAAG
>CAIRTM010000031.1 GCA_903881505.1 uncultured delta proteobacterium
GAGGACTGCACCTATAATTTGGATCTTACCTAGTTTAATTCTTTTTATTGTAGCTAGCCTTTTCTTTTCAGCGTCGTTGCTTTCGCCTTGTACCCAAACGGGCTTATCTGGGCTAATTCGTCCACCAAAATCTGTCAGTTGACTGAAACCACCTTTGAGCAGATATTTCATAGCTTCCAAGTAGTTTTTAGGTGTACCTACATCGAACCAATTTCCTTTTAATGTATATCAGTGGCTGCGGCACTAACGGCTGCATGTTCGGACCGAAAGGAGAAAGCATGGAAAAGAAAAAATGTGTCCCCAATAAGCTTCCGCAGGAGGTTTATAAGGCGCTGGAAAACATCGTCGGCCCTGAATATATCTCGCAGGACCGGGCGGTTGTCGAATGCTACAGCAATTTTTGCGTGGATTCAACCGGTGCGCTGAAAAAACACGCCAAAGACCCGAGCAACATCCCGGCCTGCATTGTCCTGCCCGCAACGACCGAGGAGGTTCAGGCAATCGTGCAGGTGTGCAACCGTTTCAAGATCAAATTCATCCCGTTTACGAACGGCATGATCACATTCAACGGCCCGACAACGAACGAACCGACCGTGTGCATTCATGTAAGCCGCATGAACCGGGTGCTGGACGTGGATGAAGTTACCATGACCGCACGCCTTGAAGCCTATGCCGACTACGCCCAGGTACAGGCCGATGCCATGAAAAAGGGGCTTTGGAACGGAGGTTCGCCGCTGGCAACCACGCTGTGCAAGCTATCCTCGCAGAGCGCATTCGCCGGCGTGTGGCAGACAGACCACAAGTACGGAACCCTTGGCCGCAACATCGTCAGCATCAAGCTGGTGACCGCTGGCGGTGACATTCTCGTCACCGGATCGGACACCGTTGCCGGTGTGGATGACTTCTGGGAATACGGCCCCGGCCCCGACCTGTTTTCGCTGGTTCGCGGCAGTGGAGGCACAACCGGAATCGTTACCGAAATCGTCGTGAAACTGCATGCCTGGCCGGGCGGAAAATCCCTGCCCGAACCGCCGGCGGGCAGGCCTTCAATCCCGACCTACGCGGACCCGAAGCATGACACAGGCCCGGCACCCGACCGCTACAGGCTGCTGTGGATAGAATTCCCGGATTTTGAATCCGAACTGGCCGCGCTGCGCAAGATCGGCCATGCCTGCATTGGCCAGGGGCTCAACGCCACGGGCGTCTACAATGCCTACTACTGCTCGCAGACCCAGGACATGACGCTTGAACGCGTCGAAAACAAATTTTTCCCCCCCTACAACTGCTACGTAATCATTGCCGGTGTGACGAGCGAAAAACAAATCGCTTACGAAGAAGCCGTGGTGCGCGATATTATCGCCGAAACCGGGGGCATATTCCTGTGCGACGGTCACAAGCCCGATGTGCTTGAAGCCCTTGCCCCTTGGAACCTCGACTGCATTCGCCACGTGACCGGTTTCCGCATGAACCGGCACTCCTACTGCGGCTCAAACATCCTCGGCGGCCCGGTCGACACGGTTGCCCGCAAAACCCGTCAGGTATGGTCAAAAGCCATCGAAACCTTCGGCGAAACCTATGTGACCGACCGCGGCGGCATGGATGACACGCCGTTCTTGTATTCATCAAATCATGGGGGCCGCTTCTGGCTCACGGAAGCCGACGTGTACCCCGACCAGACCAACCCTGAACTGCTGCAAAAAGGACAGGCCCTGGTCGTGTGCGGCATTATCAATACGATTGCTGACAAATACGGACCGGGAGCCAACGGACTGGGTGTCTCCATTGAGCCGGTCACCTCGTTTATGCCCGAGGTCGGCCCGAATGCGCATCTTGTATTCCGCGGAATCCGCGACATGTTCGACCCCAACGGCCTGTGTGCGCCCGGACGGCAGATCTTCAGCAAGCAGGAATATGAGCAGTTCCCTGAGCAGGTCCTGGCAGGCCTGAACAAGCTCCGCCAGATGCACGGACTCGCTCCGGTTGAGCGCTGAACCGGACAGTTACGAAATACCTACATGCACAAGAGAGGAATAACCATGGCATTGCAGAAAAGCGATATCGAAGCGATTGTCGGTGCCGGCAATGTAGCCGATGATGATGCAACCATTGCCGCATTTTCAAGCGATCAAAGCGCGGTTGCGCCGCGGCGGCCCGACATGGTTGCGTATGTTGCGGGCGTGGAACAGATCCAGAAAATTGTGAGACTCGCCAACGACACCCTGACGCCGGTGACGCCCTACAGTTCCGGGCTGAACCTGCACGGGGCAGCCATCGCCGGCCAGGGCGGCATTATCATCAACATGTGCCGCATGAACAAAATTCTGGCCCTTGATGAAAACAACTGGTACGTAATCATCGAGCCCGGCGTGACCTACGAACAGCTGCAAAATCACCTCGCCGCCAAAGGCTACCGCATCATGGTTCCCTTCGGTGTCCCCCCGGCGCGCTCGGTTCTGACGAGCTACCTGGAGCGCGACCCGGTTATGGCAGCGCCCAGCTTCGAGCACGGCAACTTCCTGATCATGGACACTGAGATTGTGCTGCCCAATGGCGTACTGTTCAAGACCGGCAACTGGACCTCAGGCGGTGATCCGGGCGCTCCTGCAGGCCCGATCAGAAACTCCCTGTTTCGCATGTGGACAGCGGCTCAGGGAACGCTTGGCATCATGACCAAGATGGTCCTGCAGATCGAGCCTGTTCCCGAGAGAAAAATCTTCTTCGTCCCGCTCACAACCGCCGGTTCGGCTGCCACGCTCATCAAGCAGATTCAATACCGCGAAATCGGCACCGAATGCCTGCTGCTCAACAACTTCAACCTTGCGGCCATGCTCAACGACGATTGGACGGTGCCCGGGAAATTTCCCGCTGCACCGGTGCCGTCCGAGGGCTTCAGCGCTCTTCGCGGTCTGCTGCCGCCCTGGATGCTGATTGTGTCTGTCAACGGGCTGCCGCGCAGGTCTGCAGAAAAAATCGCCTACGAGCAAGAAGCTCTTCGGCAGGTGTGCGATGAGGCCAATATCGAGCTCATGGAGACAATACCGCATGTGAGCGGTGCGGCAAAAATCTTTGAGTCGGAAATGCTGCGGCCATGGAGCGTCCTGAAAAAGTTTAATTTCAAGGGGCACGTTCGCGACTTAAGCTTTAAGTGCCCTATTAATAAAATAGATGAACTCATTGATATTGCTTCAAAAATTTTACTAAAAAATGGCTATCCCCAGAGCAATGCAGGCGTATATATACTGCCGCTTGAGCGCGCTCGGGCCCTGCACTGCGAAATAGACCTGCACTGCACGGATGCCGAGGCCGCCGCTGTGAATGCCGTTTGGCTGAAAGCATCTGAAGCGCTGATGAACGCAGGAGCCTATTTCGACCGCCCCTACGGTCCGTGGGCGCCAATGGTGTACGGACGCGCCGCAGCCTACAGCACCATGCTGCGCAAACTGAAAATGGAAACCGACCCCAACAATATCATGAATCCGGGCAAGCTCTGCTTTACGAATTAGAACAGGAAGTTTATATACTACCACGGGAGGTATAGACACGAATGGCAACTGATTATGATGTAATTGTTGTAGGATGCGGCCCCGCAGGACTGATGGCCTGCGGCGAGCTGGCAAAACGCGGCGTCAAGGTGCTGGGCGTTGATAAAAACCCCGACCTCGGCCGCAATACACGCACGGCTTCCGGGTACTGCTTTTTAAACCAGCCCTTCAACAATCTGGTTATCCGCACTGAAGAAAAGCCGGAAG
This sequence comes from uncultured delta proteobacterium, assembly GCA_903881505.1. GTDB lineage: Bacteria > Desulfobacterota > WTBG01 > CAIYCZ01 > CAIRTM01 > CAIRTM01. The sequence goes on from CAIRTM010000031.1 coordinate 3,750, forward strand.
AGAACCGCACCTATATGCATTTCGACACGCTCGGTTTTTCAACCTACTATACCGGTATCATGCAGGGTGTCTATCACTCATACATGTTCTCTGATTCAGGCAAATGGTGGCGGGCATCCACAACGAAGAAACCCTTCTACAACCTGTTCAACCCGAGCCAGTGCAAGAACGACCGCTATACATGGGCTGTTAAAAAAGGCGCTGAGTTTTTGCCCGAGACCCTTGCGCTGCGCGTCGAGCAGGACGCCTCGAAGGTGACGCTCGCCGTGCGCACCCGCGGAAAAAACCGGACGCTAACCTGTAAAAAAATGATCGCCTCTGACGGCCTGTCATCCCGCATGGCCAAACTCTCCGGCGCAAATAAAACCCGCACATTCTACGGCAAGGGACCGACAATCGAGTATGAAATGGTCGGCGTCAAGCCGCCCTACGAGCGCGGCGACATGTTTTTTTTCGGTGCAAAGAACTTCGGCGGAATGGCCGGCGGCCTGATCATGGTACCAAGCCCCATTGCCGAAGATGCCTACCGGCTTGAAACCATCTCTACCCTGCCCGCTTCAACCGCCTCGCTGCTGATTGAGCATTTCACGCAAAAAGGGCCCTTTTCCAGCTGGTTTAAAAACGCCGAAATTGTCGACAAAAGCGGCGCCATGGTCGAGATGCTCACCCCCATGCTGGTGCCGCATCTGGGCAATATCCTGTTCGTGGGCGACTCGGCCGCCTGGCTTGAGTGCCTCTACCAGAGCGCGACCATGGCAGGCTACATGGGAGCCGTTGCCTGCGAGGAAGAGCTAAAAGGCAAAAAGGGCTTTGACGGCTATACGCAATTCTGGGAAGACCATTTCGAGTGGGTCAAGAACCCTGTCCGCATGGCCGACTATATGAAGCGCGTCATGTTCCCGCGCTTTTTCACCGTACAGGAACTGGACTTTCTGTTCGACCTGTCGCAGAAATATCCGATCATCATGGAAGAGGCCGAAGCGACGCCGTACGACTTCACCACCATGGTCATGCAGCAGTTCATCGCCATGGACGAAGTGCCCGAGGAACTCAAGGATCGCATGCGAATGGTTATCAAGGCCGACATGGGCGTCCTGTCGCAGCTTATCGGCAAGGTTCAGAAGGCCTGAGGTCCAACGGGCCACGCCCGTCAGATGCCGGCACACGATAAGCGTCCCCCTTTCATGCGGGTGGACGCTTTTTTTTGGGATGACGGAATGCACGAGGCTTGACATCATGTATATATTTCTGCACTATTGAATAACACCCTCCGGTGCGGCAATGCCTTTGCAGCAATCGCCGCCGGTCAAACGCATGACGAGGAGATAGCGCAATGAAGCATGTCAATGTAGGCATACTGGGCCTGGGCACTGTCGGTACCGGCGCTGCAAAGATACTCAAAAAAAACGCGGCCCTGATTACGAAGCGAACCGGCTGTCCGATCCGCCTGAAGAAAGCCGCTGATGTAGACAGATCCCGTACCCGAGGTCTGTCGCTGCCTGAATGCGTGTACACAAACGATGCAGCATCCGTCATCAGCGATCCAGAAATCGATATCGTAGTTGAGCTGATCGGCGGATTGGAACCAGCCCGTTCGCTGGTGCTGCAGGCCCTCAAAAACGGCAAGCACGTAGTCACAGCGAACAAGGCCCTGCTTTCGCACCATGGCGCCGAATTGTACGCTGCAGCAGCGCGGCATGGTGTTGAAATCGCTTTTGAAGCCAGTGTCGCCGGCGGCATACCCATCATCAGGACAATTCGGGAAGGTTTTGCCCCCGACCGCATTTTAAAATTTTACGGGATACTGAACGGAACATCCAATTACATCCTCAGCCGAATGACAGACGAGGGCGCTGATTTTGCGACTGTTCTCCGGGATGCCCAGGACAAGGGCTATGCCGAGGCTGACCCGGCCTTTGACATTGAAGGTATCGATACCCTTCACAAACTCTGCATCCTGATCGAACTGGGCTACGGCATCAGGGTAGATTACCGTAAAATCTATACCGAGGGCATCAGCAGAATCACATCGCTTGATATAGAGCATGCGCGCGAACTGGGCTACCGCATTAAGCTGCTGGCAATCTGCCGCCGCGCAGGCAGCCTGATCGATGCTCGCGTGCATCCAACACTGGTTCCCGAGCAGCACATGCTGGCCCAGGTTCACCGGACATTCAACGCTATTTTTCTTGAGACCGCCGATGTCGGACCGACCATGTTCTACGGCCGCGGGGCCGGCATGCTTCCGACCGGCAGCGCGGTTGTCGCCGACATAATGGCAATCGCGCGCACCATGCGCAGCGCCTGCACTCACCGCGTGCCGCTGCCACTGGCAGATGCTTCCGGCAGCGGCCTGAGACTGCAGCCGGTGAAAGACATTCAATCACGTTATTATCTTCGTTTGTCAGTGGATGACCGTCCCGGAGTGCTGTCCCGCATCGCGGGCGTCCTCGGCCGCAACCGTATCAGCATATCATCGGTCATACAAAAAGGGCGTACGTCTCGCGGCGGTGCAACCGTACCTATCTTCATGCTCACGCATGAAGCACGCGAATCGGACATGCAAAACGCCATGCGTCAAATTAACCGGCTGGCGCTTGTGCGGCAGAAAACCATGCTGATTCGCATCGCAGATGAGATAAGCGGCGAATAGCGTCAGTTGAAGCACGTTACGTTTGCTTCACCTGCGGTGGGGATCAGGCGTTATGATGATTACTTCCCGGCGTGAACGACTACATCGAAATTAAGCTGCACAAAAACAAACCCCCGCAGCAGTTTTGCTGCACGCTGCTGCACAGGGAACCCGGTTATGCGGTGCTTCGCTACGTTTCCAATGAACCCGGCCAAATCGCCGACATACGCATTGGAGCAGGCTCTACGACTGTTGCACATTACTGGAGCGGACGGCCGTATGTCGTCTGGCGCATGTTTGACAGAACCGGCCGCCTGATCGGCACCCTGTTTCACATCTGTGCTGATGTAAGGATTTTCGCCGATCATCTCAGCTATGAGGACCTGCTGCTCGACATCTGGATCGATCCCGGCGGAGCACTGCGCATCCTTGATGAAGACGAGCTGCACGCGTGTACTGCCCGCGGTTTGCTCAGCGCCGAGGAACTGCAGCGCATAGGGCAGGCCCAGCAGCACGTTACTGTCGCGCACGCCGGTATTATTGCCGCTCTGACCGCATTCGAGCCCGGCAATCAGCCCGAACGGACCTGCAGCGGGCCCTCATCATAATGTGCGTGACAACAGTCCTTCGACTGATATATAACGGTGCAGCTGCAAAACGCTGCCTGCACGACAGAAAGGAACGGCATGATTGCGAAAATAACATTCCTGGGGGCAACCGGCACGGTCACCGGTTCTAAGTACCTGCTCGAAACAAACGGGAAAAAGCTGCTGGTCGACTGCGGCCTTTTTCAGGGCCTGAAAGAACTGCGGCTTCGAAACTGGGACAATTTTCCCGTTTCCCCTGCGGGAATCGACGCCGTCATCCTGACGCATGCCCATATCGACCACTGCGGATACCTGCCCCGACTGACCCGCCAGGGCTTCAGGGGTCCGGTCTACTGTACCCATGCGACCCGGGCCTTTTGTGATCTGCTGCTGCGCGACAGCGCGCATCTGCAGGAAGAAGATGCCCGCTGGGCCAACAAGAAAGGCTTTTCAAAGCATAAACCCGCCCTTCCGCTCTATACTCAACAGGATGTAGAAACCTGCCTTAAACAGTTCATTCCCTGCCATTACGGAGAAGACATTGTCCCGGAAGAGGGCTTGCGAATTAAATTCCGGGATGCCGGCCACATTCTGGGATCGGCCTTTGCCGATATCAAAATCACCAGGGGCGAAACCACCCGCAAAATTCTCTTCAGCGGCGATATCGGCAGCCCCAACCGGCCAATCCTGCACGACCCTGTACAGGTATACGAAGTCGACTACCTTATCGTTGAGTCAACCTACGGCGACCGCCTGCACGGCGACAGCCAGAAGGCACGCGAGCAGGATCTCGCACGGGTGATCAACGACAACTGCAAGCGGGGCGGCATTTTGATCATTCCTGCGTTTGCGGTAGGTCGCACACAGGAATTGCTGTACCACATACGGGAGCTTGAGAACCAGGGCTCAATCCCACCGCTTCCTGTGTTTATTGATTCACCCATGGCGATCAATGCAACAGCAATCACGGCCCAGATGCAAAACGACTATGATTTGCAGGCGCGCATGCTGGTTATTGACGGCCAGGAAATCCTTAAAACAGCCAACCTGCATATCGCCAAAAGTGTTGAGGAATCTAAAGCACTGCACGCTGTCCGGGGCCCCGCCATTTTTATATCGGCCAGCGGCATGCTTGAAGGAGGCCGTGTCCTGCATCATCTGCAGGAACGCCTGCCAAAAGAGGAAAACACCGTCCTGTTCGTCGGTTATCAGGCTGAAGGCACGCGCGGCCGAGCGCTGCAAAACGGCAATGCCGAGATAAAAATCCATGGAAGCATGGTGCCGGTCAAGGCGCACGTTGAAAGCATTTCCGGCTTTTCAGGCCATGCCGACTACCGTGAAATCCTGGCCTGGCTCATGGGTTTCAACCGGCCGCCCCGGCAGACATTTATCGTGCACGGTGAACCGGTTTCCTCGCAGGCCATGAGCGACAGGATCAAACAACACCTCGGCTGGCCCGTACATATTCCCGTTTTGGGCCAGTCGTTTGTTCTTAACTGAAGCACCCCCGATGATCTTGTTGCCCAGCGGCAGTTCCTGCAGTGGACATATACAGGCACCGATACGGCATAAAATCAGGAACGCGGCCTCACAGCATCGGGGATAACCTGCGTCGCTTTTTACCTTGCCTTTTACGCATGTTAACTATATATAATTTTAAGCCGCAATAGACCATACAGGGAGAAACCAATATGTTTGGCCTTGGAATGCCCGAATTAATCGTCATTCTTGTTTTAGTGCTCATTATTTTCGGTGCCGGCAAACTCCCGGACATCGGCCGGGGACTCGGCAAGGGGATCAAGAACTTCAAGGCTTCGCTCAACGAGCAGGATGGAAGCGAACAGAAGAAACTCGATGACTCTTCAAAAGATCAGTGATGCTGGCGCGGGGTTAAAGACTGTTCAGCGGATACTGAAGGCGGCGGATATAATGACGCCACAACGCCAGGCCTTCAAAAGCCCAAATCAGACAGCAACGAATCAATAGCCTGCTGATCAAGAATATTCTTACCGGATCCGTCCTTGGATGCATCGTTCCTGAACCGGCTCATCAATTCGTCCACTTCCGCTTCAGCGCTTTGTTTTTCAATAGCCCTGCCTTCACGCAGCCGTTTCAGCTTGACACCGGATGAAACCAGGATGCTGAGAAGCTGTATCTGGACATTGGAGAGCAGATCAACAATCTTTATGATGCGCTGGCCCGAGAGATCCTGAAACGAAAGCGACTCGAGTATCCTGCTGATATTGACGATAATACATTGTATGACATGATCGGATGCCTCAAGCGCGGCAACCAGCCGGTCATGGTCCTCTTTGCGAACCATTGAATAACTGTCGTTGACAATCATGTAGCGGTCCGAAGACTGCAGCTGTCCGTTATACTCCGTCTCAAGAAACGTGATCTGGGCGTCAAGGTCGGCAAGCGTGCGCACCACCGCGGCCCGGTCGATAGAGGGCCCAGATTCAGCAGCAGAAGCAGCCTGTCCTCCCAGCAGACCAGACAGCGCATCGCCCAGCGCGCGCATGTTCAGCAGCATTTCGCGCATCAGCAGCAGCGGGTCCTTGCGGGCCGTGCCAGCAGCTCCGGTCACGGCATTGCCGACGAAGTTCAGCGCGCGAACGTCATCAAGGGCCTTCTTGATGATGGCGCACTGGTCCTGCATGTCTTCGGATATGTCCATGATCGTCATGGTAGCGGTTTCCGTCATCTTAACAACCTCTTCAAGCATGCTTTTGGCGCTTTCAAGATCGAGTCCGGCCTTTTCGAAATCGACTTCCTTTTCATAGGTGCTGGGAAGGTCCTTGATCGAGATGGAGAGATCCCGGGCGAGACGTCCGATTTCCTTGAACATTTCCTCGGAAATTTCCTTATACAAGGCAATTCTCTGGAGCTCACCCGGCACCGGCGTTACTGCGTTATCAGAATTACGAAGGCTTGCTGAGGGAGCACCGGCAACGGGCGCGCTGATTTCATGGGTGACAATGGCGTCGAGCGCCTCACTGATCGAGGGACTCTGGCGTACGGTGATTTCGTAGAGCTTGTCGCCGGCAGGTATCGTAAAAGTGCCGCTGTTGATTTCAATACGCACTACCGGCATGGTGTCTTTTTTCTTCATCCTGAGTCCCTCGAAAGAAGACAGCGTTAGTATGGTGTCCGCTCTGAAGCGTTAGTGCAGGCGGCCGACAAACCTGGCGCCGGTCCTGTAGCAGCCCGTATCCTCATCATGTTCAACCCGTACTATCTCAGCAATCGCCTGAAGATGCAGTTCGGACCCATGATCGGGGCAGGGAACGGGAGAACCGTTTTCCTGTTTCCATCCGCTCACATATATCGACATGACAATCTTGCTACCGACTGGTAATTGCTCATGTGCACTGAACAAAACGCCGGATCCGCTCACATTTTTAACACGGGTGGCCGTAAGGGGGGCCGGAAAAAAAACCGCTGCGAAGGGACCGTATTCGAGCCGGTAATCCCGTGTAATGCGCGTGTATTGTCTGCGATTAAGCATGGTGCATATAATTGCCTAAAATAAAAATAATTACAAGATGCAATAATTAAGGGCGTACAGATAGTCGGATCTTTGTTGTAGTGGTATACATATCGTTCAATTAAATGCCATTCTAAAGTATAAAAAAAATAAATTTTGACTGCAAACAAATTATACTCTATAATATTATTCAAGACACAAAGCCGTATCGAACCGCACGTTACAGCACAAGCATCCGGTCACAGTGCGGCAAACGGCCCGTGACTGCAGGAACAACACATGACACAACGATGCACGCCGCGGCTCAAGGCTGCATTCAACGCCAGCTACAGCATGGCAGACGATCAGATGCTGTACCCCTGCCGGGTCGTTGATATCAGCCGGTTCGGATCCAGGATTGCACTGATTTCAAAACAGGCTGTTGAGAGCGGCTCCCGGATCGAACTGCATATTGAGGTGCCCGGGTATGAAAAGAGAATCATAGCCAAATTCACCTGCACATGGACGCGCCGTACACCCGATGCCGATGACAGCGGAGGCTATGAAGCCGGCGGCTTTTTTACCGAGGTTAATCCTGAAGAACGCGACTTTCTGCTCAGCTGGGCGGAAACGCCCGCATAACGCCAGCCGTTCATCCTTGCACAACTGCCAGCAAGGCCGAACCGGGCACTCTCAGACAGTATGCATATCCGTATCAGTTTCAAATCCGTCCTGCTTACACTGCTGACCATCGTTACCATCGGGCTTGCAGCAGGTCTTTACCTGCGTTCGCGCGCCGATCAGGAACGCCTCCTGCATGACAGCCAAACCATCGAAACGATGCTTTCTGAAAGCCCTCCTTCCAGACCGTGACGGTTGCCCTGGCGCAGCCTGGCGCCGCCTGCGTTCCGGCATGCGATGTATGCTGTACTGCATCGCTGCATGCTTGGCGGGCGCATGCGGTGGACCGGTCATCGACGCATCCCACGCAAAGCACCATGCAGGCATCTATCGAGCACATACGCGAAACGCTTGATGCCGGTAAAAGGGCACAATTCGATACGGTCCTGGACGTTCTCAATAACCTGCTGTTCAACAGGACGTATGCCGTCAGCCAGGCCACTTTCAGCCAGTAGCGTCCCGATGCCCTCGTTCGAAAAATACTGCACCGCAAAACCGCCCATGAAGTCATCCGCATGGTAGCGAACCATCGCCGGCAGGAATACCGGCCATCCGGAACTGGGGGTGCCATACCATCGGAATCGCCAATGCCGCAAACCAGGCCGAATTGCAGCCCGTAAACGGCGGCGAGCACAAACTTTTTATTGCAGTTTCAATATATTTATGGCATTTTTTCCCCGTTCAAAAATAGTCACCGGCACAAAAAACGCCGTGTACATGAGGAACAGGCAATGATGCAAAAGATACTGCTTCTTGCAACCCTGACCACGCTGCTGGCCGGTGCACCAGTTGCATGGCCAAAAGACCTGGTTTTGCCCAGGGACGAGGCTTTCGGGACATGCGATCACTTTTCAGACAATCTCTGGGGACTGCACAGCCGGCTCGAAGAGAACTACGGCCTGAGTTTTGAAATAATCTACCGCCAGGATATTTTCTGGAACACCCGGGGCGGCAACAGCACCAAAAGCCCTCCCGACCATCCCCGCATGGCAGGCCTGTATCTTGAGCTTGACACGGCCGCAGCGGGCCTGTGGCAAAATGGAACCTTTTTTGCCGGCCTTGAGTATATGTCCGGCACACACCCGTCCGAGTCCCGGGTGGGCGACTGGCAGTATATGTCCTGGATTTCGACCGACCATACACGGGCGCAGATATCCGAATTCTGGTACCGGCACAGTTTCCTTGAGGATGCTTTCTGGGTCAAACTGGGCAAAATGGAGGCAAACACCGACTTCAACGCCATAGACTACAGTCTTGACTTTATTAACTCTTCAGCAGCGCTGAACCCGACGATTCCAATACCATCATATCCTGACCAGGACTGGGGCCTGGTGGCGGGCATCGAGCCCTCCGAGCACTTCGCCGTCAATGCCGGCATCTATCAGGGCACACTCAACGGCAGCCGCTCAATCGGCAATACGCTTGACGACCTGCGCGGCCCCATGCTGATCATCGAACCCTCCTTCAAATATGAGATCAACGGCCTGCCCGGTAAAATCAACGCGGGCGCATGGTGGAACGGGCGTAAATTCGACGCCTACCATGAATACAGGACAAACCGCACTACCTACGGACGCTCATACGGCTTTTATGGTTTCATCCAGCAGCTGCTATGGAAGGAAAACCCGGACGATGCCGAATGCACGCAGGGCGTCGGCGTCTACGGCCAGTACGGCTGGGTGCCCAAGGACCGTTCAGAAATCGACAGTTTCATCGGCGGCGGCCTGACCTGGCAGGGCGCTGTCAGGGGCAGGGATGAGGATGTGGCGGGGCTTGGCGCTTTCTGCGTGTACTTCAGCGACAGCGCAGGTTTTGACGATCGAGCCGAAACCGCTGTCGAGCTATTCTATAAGGCGTGGCTGACGGGCTGGCTGGTCCTGCAGCCGGATGTGCAGTTCATCAGCAACCCCGGCGGCGTCGGCAACCGCAACGCACTCGCCGTCGGAGGCCGGGTCGAATTCGTCTTTTAACGCCGGGGCCGGATGCACGTACGCCCCGCTGATACAATCGGCGGGGCGTATAGTGTATAATAGTAGAGCCGCTGCAGCACGCGCAACTTCAGATAACGCGGACCAGAACAACACCATTGACGGATTTAAGCCGGGCAATCACGGAGTCATCGATCGGGCTGTCAATATCAATGATATTATAGGCATAATCGTCGCGGCTGCGGTTGAGCATATCTGCAATATTGATTTTCTCATCAGCCAGAATGGTCGTAAACTGACCGATGATGTTGGGCACATTGCGGTTGGCAATGGTGATGCGCATCTGGCCGGATGAAGGCAATATGCACTCGGGGAAATTAACCGAATTTTTTATATTACCTTTTTCAAGGTAATCGCGCAGCTGGTTGACTGCCATGGTCGCACAGTTGTCCTCGGATTCAGGCGTTGAAGCGCCCAGATGCGGCACGGGTATGATATTGTCGATGGCAAGCAGTTTTTCATTGGGAAAGTCGGTCACATACATCTCGACAATGCCTTCATTGATTGCTTCAATGAGATCATCATCATTGACCAGCTCCCCCCGGGCAAAATTCAGGATTCTGATACCCTTGCGCATCAGGCGAAATTTTTCGCGGTTGATCTTCCCGCGCGTATCAGCGTTCAGCGGCATGTGCAGCGAAATAAAATCAGACCCGGCAAGCAGCTCATCAAGGCTGATGGCTTTCCTCACCGTGCGTGACAGGCCCCAGGCCGAATCAACCGACAGATAGGGATCGTAGCCGGCAACCTGCATGCCCAGTGCCTCGGCATCATTGGCGACCATGACCCCAATGGCGCCGAGTCCGACAACACCGAGCTTTTTCCCCTTTATCTCAGGCCCGGTGAACTGTTCCTTGCCCTTCTCAACCAGTTTGCCGACGTCCCCTCCCTGTCCTGCAAGCCCCTTGGCCCAGGTAATGCCTCGGTAGACCTTGCGGGATGAAATAAAAAGACCCATAAGGGTCATTTCCTTAACAGCATTGGCATTGGCGCCGGGTGTGTTAAAGACAACAATTCCACGCTCGGAGCACTTCTCAACCGGAATGTTGTTGACGCCTGCGCCGGCACGCGCTATCGCCTTGAGGGAACCGGGCAGTTCAAGATCATGCATTTTCTGGCTGCGCACCAAGATTGCGTCCGGGGAGACAATCTCGGAAGCGTATTCATAGTCGTCATGCGGAAGCAGTTCAAGGCCCAGTGCCGATATTTTGTTGAGTAGCTGAATTCTATACATTGCTAACACTCCCCCTGCAGGTAAGAAATTATTCTCTGCGACTCCTTAATCAGGGAAAAACTATAGCATTATTCTTTTTTTTTCGCCATACTTAATCGTCAAAGCTGGTGGATTTTATCATAACATAACGCCGGCAACGGCATTCAAAAAATACATGCTATATCTCGCCCTGTTATACTGTCAAAGAACATGAAAACATCATTGTATGGCAGCTGACGAATACCAACCTCGCTTACGCTCGTTTCATGTGTTTCTGGGTGCGTCCCTGATAATACACGCGGCGCTTTTAATGATGCCGTTCAAACCGTCCATCGTCAGCACTGAAAGACCTGCCTGCAACAGGCTGTTTGCCGTAGAACTGCTGCCGGAACACACGCCCGTACCCGATGCTGATGCGAGTGCCGAAAACCCCGCCCCTGCCCTGCCCGCTCCGTCTCCCGCGAAGAAGCCGGCCCCCAAAACCAAACGGCCAGACAGCCGGGAATCCGCCGCGCCTGAAAAAGCCCGGCAGCACGAAGCGACCATATCGCTTGACCGGCCAAGCGACGCTGACGGGCAGTACCGATCCTATCTGGGACACCTGCGCTCCAAAATCAGTTCCGTCTGGCGGTACCCGTCGGAGGCAAGCGCGAAGGGACTGACCGGCACCGTAACGGTTCGTTTTTCAATCGCACGCAGCGGCCGTCTGACATCGCTGAGCGTTACAAACAGCTCTGGCCAGCACCTGCTTGACGATGAGGCGCTGCGCACGATCAAGGCAGCGGCCCCTTTTCACTCCTTCCCGCAGGAATTTACCATCAGCAAACTCAACGTGCTTGCATCTTTTGAATACGAATTAAGCGGGCGCTGAAGGTTTTCGCACGGCGCCGGCAGGCCATCCACGCAGACGCGGCGCAGTGCATACACGCAGCCAGGACATTCAGGCTTGCAGGCTCAGCGACGCTATGCATGCCGATGGACTTCGCAAAGGGACCTGCAATGCCATCCAGACCGCAGCGAGACATTGACAGTACATTGTCGCGTGCCAGTCCCGACGGCCCGGTGAATGCTGCGATAAGCCCCACAGACAAGGGATATAAACACCGATCGATGCCCCCCAACGCCAGCACCATGCTGCGGCGTCCGATCCGGACATCGCGCGTGCCGAGAACAGGCATGTGCCGCCGCGGGCGAGCATGCTGATGTTCGAAAACGGCGAACGTTACCGGAAGTTCGATTCCGTAACCAAGGCAAGCAGCGAATGTTGCGAATTAGATGTTGATGAAATGGCTGGATGCCAGGGAGCATGAATCATGCATGTACTTGTATTCCGCGCTGGCGGTCTGTCTCAGGCAGGCTGCCGCCCGAGATTGTTGAAAACAGTGGACTGCTATGCATCCTCGGGCACTTCAGGGACAGCCGGATCCCCTGCAACGCGATAATCCTCTTCAAGCCACTGGCCGAGATCGATCAAGCGGCACCGTTCAGAACAAAACGGCCGGAACGGATTTGCTGCATCATAGCTCACAGGCGTCCCGCAGGCCGGGCATCGAACCGTTTGTATACTGCGCATGGATGCAATCGTGTCAGGCATGGCGGTTGACGGATTCACAGTTTTTTTCTGAACGCGGCCATTGTGCCGTCAGGGCCGCTGCGGGTTAATGCTGCAGGTGCACACAATATACACCATATCGGCCGGCAGCTCAAACAAATCGATGCCATTCTTTCAAAGACATGCCGCCAGACCTGCCCGGTATCGACTCGCGCGGTGCAGAATCGGCACATGCGCGCTTGTGCATAAGTGAACCGTTTATCAGCATCCATTGTGCGCCATGCAACGGATGCTGATCCCGGCAGGAACTGCCGCATATGTGCCGCGTACACATAATTTTTTTCCTTTTTGCAACTTGGCTTTTATAGTATAGTCCAGGCAGTACAGGGATTAAAAGCTGCACCGGATGCATATAATGCAGCACACGCGGCATGCGCAGTCAGCATCCTGCAGAAATACGGACATGAACACAGATTACGCATCACCGATCGAACAGCTTATCGACGCTGTTATACACTACCGCTCTACGGCTGCAAACGTTTCACCCCTTCTGCAGAGCATGGCCGAAGAGGTGCTCAGCTATAACTGCTCGGAAAAGCGTGTTGCACTGCTCGGCGGCGGCACCGGCCTTTCAACCATTGTGGGCGGCAACTCCCAGCTGGCACAGTGGCCGGAAAACCCGAACACCGGCCTGAAACAGACGTTCCCCCTGCTTGACGTTATCGTCTGTACAACCGACGACGGCCGCTCAACCGGCAAACTGCTCAAACAGCTGCCCATGATCGGTATCGGCGATATACGCAAACTCTGCCTGTCCATGATCGTTCCCGGGCGCCTGCAGGAAATCTATCGTCTCGGCATGAGCGAACGGCGCGATCTCGTACACCTGATACACGCTGTATTCAACCACCGCTTCAGCGGCGAAACGCCCGCAGCCCCTGCACTTGCAGACCCTCTGCTGACTGCGCCCGCACAGCTCCGCAGCGCGTGTCCAGAACCGCTGCAAAAACTGCTGCGCGAGCTTGGCTGCTTTCTCGCGAACGCCGGCGCAATGCCCTCTATCGCACCGCACGGCCACTGCCTGGGCAATCTGCTGCTGACCGCGTCGATATTCATGGCAGCAGGCGCATGCTGCCAGCGTCCGCCTTCAATCACGGCCATCCGTCGCGGCATAGACCGCATAGCACGCGCAATCGGCGCGCCCCCCGGAAGCCTGCACCCGGCAACCGCCGCTCCCGGCCAGCTCGTATTCCGGTATGCCAACGGCGTTGAAGTGCACGGCCAGAGCAAAACATCCACTGCCCGGCGCGGATTCCCAATCGAGCGGGTATCGATTGAATTTTACAACAAACCATCCATCAACACGCAGGCCATCCGAGCGCTGCGCGCTGCCGACCTGATTATACTGGCACCCGGCAGCCTGTATACAAGCAGCATTCCGGTACTGCTGGTTCCGGCCATCGCCGACGCGATCAGGGAAAACCGGCATGCCCTGAAAATTCTGGCCGCAAACTTCTGGGTTGAACAGGGGGAAACCGACATCACGCATGCTGACAAGCGCAGAGGGTTCCGTGTTTCTGAGCTGCTGGAAGCCTATGAGCGCACGGTTCCGGGCGGCCGCACAGGCCTGTTTCACTGTGTGCTGAGCGCCAATCTTGACCATATCCCCGGAACCATTCTTCGCAACTACGCATTTGAGGGCAAGCGGCCCCTTTATCTTGACCGTGCCCGCGTTGAAGACCTGGGGGTCATGCCGGTTGAATCCGGCATCTCGTCAGTCGAACACATGCAGGCGTCGGGTTTTATCCATCATGATCCTCAAAAATTCTCTCTGGCTGTGCGCACCCTTTTGTACGCTCACAGCCAGTCACCGGTCGGCCCGCCGAAGACGGCTCCGCCCCCCCTCCCCCATGCCTACCGACCCCCGAAGCAGCCTGCCGTGCAGCGCGGCAGGAACCTGCTGTGCGATTACTGGTCATCCGTCAATGCCGCGCTTGACTCATGCGTGTTCGAGCCGGAGAGCCTGCGCAAAACCCTGCTCGACCTTGTCTGGAAGAACCGCGACATCCGTGTGGAGCATGCTGCCTGCATAAAACGGGCGCTCGTGGTTTCCGGCCGAGACTGGGCCCGCAGCACCGCGTGGGACAATGTTCTCGGCTATTACGATCCACAGGACGACTGCTGTAAATTTCACAGCCAGCTGATGGACGACCCTGATCTTCTCAACAGCACCATGCTTATCGTTCTGGGTGAAGCGGTGCTTGGACGCTATATTGAAGAGCGTTCATGGAGTGCACCTGATAATGACTGCTGCTGGGGTTCGCGCTGCTTTGAAATCAAACTGCTGGAGCCATCACGGCGCAGCTGTCTGCTGAGCCCGCAGGACCTGCACGATTATCTGCTGCTGGCGCGCATGGTCTCCCATCCGCGTCAGGCCGGCCGGTACAGAATCACCCTGAATAATGATGACGGCTTCATTCCGCCCGGGCTGCTTTTCGGGCTGATGTATGCCTGGTATCTTGACAATGCCTGCGCGCCGGTCATGGAGAATGAAATGGCGGTCCTTCATCTGCCTGAATCCAGCCTGATCCCCCATCAGGTGCAGGAGTACAGGAGAAAAAAAGCGCTGGTTGATTTTTTCCGCACGAAGGTTTTTAAAAACAGTCCCTGAGGCCCGAACAGGCCGGATCCCTGCAGCCCTGCGTACAGTGCCCGTACCGTCTCGGCGGGATGCACATCCTGGAATCACTATCAGGCGGTACTAGTTTTTCCCTTCACGCGGCATGAATGCGCGGGCGGCCTCTATGAAATCGACCGGGCGTCCGGACAGCAACGCGCTGATGATATTGGAGGCAAAGGGGATTGCAAATGATTCAAAATAGCGCTGCAGGATGTCATCGCTCAGGACACTCGTTGATGCCACTGTGCCAGAGCCCCGGGCGCAGCACTCAAAGTGCGCGTGCGCACCGTGCGTATACTGTGCGGGAGATTCAGCTTCAGCAGGCTGCAATGACATATCAAGCGTAATGCCATAGCCCTTAGGCAGAATCGCACAGTAGGTGCGAAGCGCCGGCGCCTGAAGCAGGTCCACGGCAGCCGCGCAGCAGGGCGCGGCACCAGCCAGCCATATCCGGCCGATACCACACTGTTTGCACAGAGGTATGCACACGGCTGCCCGGTAAAAAAGACATGCCGCGCACACAAGCGCGCTGCAGACTTGCTGGCGGGTCTGGGCAGCGGCATACAGACACAAGGCAGCGCGAAACGACGGCGCACCCACAACGACCGGCTGAAGCATATGCACATGCATGAACCGGCCGAGCCTATGTTTAAGCTCCCTGAGGCCGCTGTCGTATGCGCTCAGGCGCACCCGCTCAACCCCGGTATAGACCACGGCGGGCAGCAGCGCATCCGGTGCATGCGAAGCGCACATGCGTTCAAGGGCAGCGGCATCGCATGGCATGGTCATGTCCAGCAGGGCAATGCCGGGAATTGACGCCATCTGCTCGCGCAGCCCGGAACCGACTGCATGTTCGGGAAAATCCGACATCATGTCGGGTTTTTCCGCAAGCAGGCGCACGATGTCCTTACGGTTGAAATAGTTCATGGGGACGGCTGCAAGTCTTCGGGAAACAAATGTACATCGCTGATATGCGAAGCGCCGGTGAGCGCCATAATCAGCCGGTCAAGGCCGAGAGCATTGCCGGCGCACGCGGGCATGCCGGATGCAACCGCCTGGAGAAACGGCTCATCGGCCTCATAGGGCGGCCTGCCCATGGCTGCCCGGCAGCGGGCGGCCTGATCAAAACGGACACGGTGCTCATCCGGATCGGTAAGCTCGCTGTAGGCATTGCAGATTTCAAGGCCGTTCAAAAACAGCTCAAAGCGTTCGCAGATGCGAACGTTTTCTGTTGATATTCGTGAAAGCGCTGCAAGAGCGGCAGGGAAATCATGCACGATAAGGGCCGGCTGCGTCTGCAAATACGGTTCTACCGTGGCAGCCCAGTCCCTAAAATAGCGGTCCTCATCCCAATGCCTGGTCGGCTGCCAGCCGGCTGACCGCTCGTAGAGCTGATCGACCGTGATGCGCGGAACAGGAAAGCTGAGCCCTGCGGGCATCAGGCTGCAGCAGCCGGTCACATGCCGGAGCAGCTCTTCGGTTTCCTGCATCATCTCCCGGTAGCCGCTGCCTGTGCGGTACCATTCAAGCATCAGGAATTCCCGGGTGTGCTGCGCGCCCTGCTCGTCGGCCCTGAAAGCCGGACTGATCTGAAAGATGCGCGGGGCGCCACGGCATACGAGGCGTTTCATGTGCAGTTCCGGGGAGGTTGCCAGGAACTGGCCGTTGCCGGCAGGCAGCGCCTCGACATGCCGGTCAAGCCCGGGACAGTGCACCAGGAGGGGCGTGGTAACCTCGCAGTAACCGTTTGCACGGAAAAAAGCCCTGATCGCGTCCAGGATGCTGTCCCGCAGCTCAATCAGGGCAAGCACTCTGTTCGAAAAACAGGCCGGGCGCTGAGGGGCAGCCGGTTTCATTTTTTAACGCGCTCGACGTACTCGCCGGTGCGTGTGTCGACCACGATCGCTTCACCGCTTGTGATAAACAGCGGCACGTTGACGCTGTAGCCCGTTGAAAGCCTTGCCGGTTTTGTCGCGCCGGAAACCGTATCGCCGCGCACGGCCGGTTCCGTTTCGATAATTTCAAGCTCGACGAAATTTGGCAAGGTAATGGCGATCGGCATCCCATTATAAAAGTCGACTTCGACGTTCATGTTTTCGGTCATAAAGTTCAAGGCGTCGCCGACCTGGGCGGCGCTCAGTTCGACCTGCTCATAGGTGTTATTGTCCATAAACGTATAGGAGCCGCCCTGCTCATAGAGAAACACCATGTTACACTCGTCGATGCGGGCCTGTTCGCCGATTTTTTCACCGGACTTGTAGGTTTTGTCCATCGTCTGTCCGGAAACAAGGTTCTTGAGACGGGTCCGGGTGAACGCCTGCCCCTTGCCGGGTTTCACGAACTGGCAGTCGACCACGATCCACGGGTCGCCGTCGATAATGATCTTGAGGTTTTTGCGAAGCGATGTAGTGTCAAGCATACGTTTCTCCTTTAGCTCTTATGACGCGGGTAGAAAATTTTTACAGTATAGCAAATGCACTCCCGACCCACAATATAAATCAGCGCCTGCCCTCTAGAGCATGCCCGCAAGCGCGCGCACGCCGGTAGCAGTCTGCACGCACAGCAGCGCAAGCGCAGCGATATTGCTGTAGCGATGAAGGAACACGATCCATGCGGGCCCGCTTTTTTTCAGCAGCATGAATCCACTCACCGCACCGGAAAGCAGGACAGCGATAACAACGGAAGCCGACAGCCTGTGTACGGAAAACGGCAGTTCCATGCCGCTTGCGGCCGCCATGCGTGCAGAGAGTACGCCCATGCCCGAGCCGAAAACCATCAGGGTATAGAAAAGCACGCCGAAGTTGATATGCAGGGCAGGAATAAAGCACCTGCGCGTCAGGCCGGTTATGAGATTGAACACGCCGAACGCACAGCCTGCAGCCTGGCCGATGGGGTGTATCAGCAGCACTTCTTTGATCATGGCGAAACTCTCGCGGTATAATTGGCAATGCGGAACATGCAGTCCTCTGCGGGGTCCGCAGATGCACCGTTGTACCGTAATGCCCGAGGAGTTGTCAAAACATAATTCACACGTGCCGCACACCGCCGACGCCTTTGGCGACCCGGGCATCTGCATGTCTTGTTTTGACTCGCAGCCCGAATAATGATATAAGGGTACCTGTAATCGAATACAGGTGCTGCACCCCTGCAGCATCGCAACCGTGCAACAAACCGGTACCGCCCCTGTAGCTCAGAAGGATAGAGCGACGCCCTCCTAAGGCGTAGGTCGCACGTTCGAATCGTGTCGGGGGCACTACTGAATTCATCCAGCGAACAGATGCACGCGAATGCATACGTGTACGAAAGCCCCGCCGTCGATGTCCTTTGCAGCAACCCACCGGCTCTCGATACTGTCCCCCGCGCTGGCAGCGTAAAACACGGCGCACGACATCTGGAATCCGACCTACAAACACCTTGCCACGCACAATCGATTGTGCTATGCTGAAAGAAATTACCCACATATTGTGCTGCTGTTGTTTTTTTGCTTTACTTTTTAAACTTTTTTGATAGTATGCTGGGCACACACTAAAAAAAAATACCACTGATAAATAATAAAATAAGCAATATCAATGTGTTAAAAACCATAACGACATTATTTGCTTGAGGTCAACCATGCAGGTAAAAGAGCTCGAAATCGCCGGCTTTAAATCCTTTGTCGATCCGGTCCGCCTTTCGTTCCAGCCAGGCATCACCGCCCTGGTGGGACCGAACGGCTGCGGTAAAAGCAACGTAATCGACGCGCTGCGCTGGATCATGGGCGAGCACAATGCACGCAACCTGCGCGGCACTAAAATGGAAGACCTTATCTTCAACGGCAGTGAAACACGCAAAGCAACCGGCATGGCCGAGGTGAGCCTGATTTTACGCAATACCGGCGGCAATGGTAATGGGAACGGCAATGGAGCAGCGCTCGGCGCGGCCTCCGAGATTCAGATTACACGCCGCCTCTACCGCTCAGGCGACAGTGAATACTTTATCAACAAAATCCCCTGCCGCCTGAAGGATATTGTCGAGCTGTTCCTTGATTCCGGCATCGGCAGCAAGTCCTATTCAATCATGGAACAGGGCAAGGTCGACTTCATCCTGAGCCTGAAGCCAAACGACCGCCGAATTTTAATCGAGGAGGCTGCCGGCATAGCCAAGTACCGGGCCCGGAAAAAAGAAGCCGTGTCAAAAATGCAGTCCACCAAAACCAATCTGTCACGTCTCAAGGACATCCTGCACGAGCTGGAGATTCAAATGAAGGCGCTTGACCTGCAGGTCAAGCGCCTGAAGCGCTACCGCGTGATAAAAGATGAAATCAAAACCATCGACCTGAATCTGTGCGCGCACCGTCTTGATACCCTGATGCAGGAACGGCGACAGCTTGAGGACGCCTTGCTGGAAAACCGCGACCGGGAAGTGCACATTACCGCCGAGAAAAATACGCTTGAGGCTTCCATCGAGCATCAGCGCCTGCAGCTGACCGAACAGCAGAAAGCCCTTGGAGAGCTGCAGCAGGAATTCTTCGAGCTTAAAAACGCTATCCAGCAGGCTGAAAGCGCCGCCGTGTTCAATGAGCGTGAACTGTCAGCAGCCCGCGAACAAAGCGAAAAAAACACATCCGCCCGCGCTGAGCTTGCCGCACAGATAGAAAGCCTGCAGGGGGAAATCGCCGGCCTGACAAATGAAGCAGGCGCAGTCAAAACGGGCATCGACGAGCTTGAGAACAGCTGCCGTGCGTCGTCCGAAAACCTGAGCGAATCAAAGAACAGCCTGCGCGAACTGCAAGCGCGCATCGAACAGGAAAACGCCGCACTCATCAAACTGAACTATGATGTAACCGAGGTCAAAAACGCCCTGCTGCTCAACACGCGCCTGCGTGAAGAGATCGAACTCAGACAGGAGAAGCTTCTCCGCGAACGGCAGGGATGCGACGAGCGCGTGCACGAGCTGACGCTGACCAGAGACCAGCAGGCCGCAGCCCTTCATGAGCTCGCAGACCAGCGTGCACGGGTCGAGCAGGAGCTCGAACGCCAGCGCGCCGATATCGACGCCTACACGGCAGACCTGCAGGCACGCACCGACGCGCTCAACGCCGTCCGCGAGCAGATCGGCACCCTGCGCGCCCGGTTGCAGTCGCTCAACGAACTGCAGGAAAACCTTGAGGGCTTCAGCGACGGCGTGCGCGCTCTTCTTATGGCCGGCGAGGATCAGGCCGCCCATGCCGTGCCTGGCATACGGGGCCTGATCGCCGACATGATTGAAACGACCTCACGCTACGAGCTGGCGGTAGAGGCAGCGCTTGACCGGCGGCTGCAGGCTATTATCATTGAAACGCCTGACATCGCGCTGCGGGCCATTGAGCATCTCAGGAACGGCAAAAGCGGGCGCGTCGCCTTTATCCCGCTCACCACGGGCGGAGCACCTGAGGCAGAACAGATGCCTGATTCCGTCCGCCTGACGGAGGTGCTCACGATCAAAGCCGGCTATGCCGACATGGTCAACGCCATTCTCGGCAGTGTCTATATCGTCGACGACCTGCCGGCGGCACTGCGTCTGCGCGCAGCATACTCCCCGGACGCAATGCTGGTAACCATGCAGGGCGAAACCGTCGACACGCTTGGTATTATTACCGGCGGCAGCGCCGCCAGCAGCGGAACCGGCATTCTGAAGCGCAACCGCGAACTGCGTGAATTCGCCCTCGTGCTTGAGAAACTTGAAGGCCGCCATGCTGATCTGGCCGCCGAACGCGCACGTTCAGAAAAAATTCTGGCCGGCGCTCGCGAAAACCTTGAGACGCTTGTGCAGCGCAGACAGGAACTCGAGATCACCCTGGTTCAGCAGCAGTCTCTGTTTGACCAGTCAGAACGCGACCTGCAGCAGCAGAACGAAAAAAGCGGGCTGCTTGCGTTTGAACTCCAGCAGGCGGCTGCGCAGCTTGAGCGGCAGCATACCGAACACCAGCTGCTGCAGGCGCGCCTGGGCCAAATACGCCAGTCCTCCGAGGACAAGCAGCTCAAGCTCGCCCAGCTGCAGCAGCAGGAACATGACGTGCGCTCGGGCGTCGAGGATAAGGAAAACCAGACCACGGAACTGCGTATCGGACTTGCCTCCCAGCAGCAAAAATATGAAAGCCTGCAGGCCTCTGCAGCCTACCTGACCGGCCAGCAGGCCGCGTGCGAACAGAAGCTTGGCGCGCTCGAAACCGAATACCGGCAGCTGACCGATAAGCAGAAACTGCTTGCGGATACGATCGAGCAGGGCACATCACACCTTGCACGCCTGCTCGAAACCAGCCGCGACCGCGAGGCCGTCTTGCAGTCCCGGCATACGGACGTACAGGTTCTCACCGGCGCAGTTGCGCAGGCAGAGGAAAACCTGAAAGCCGTCCGCGGAGAGCGCGAACTCATTGAGCCCGCCATACATGATCTGCAGATGAAGCTCTCAAACTGCACGATCCATATCGACCATCTCAGCCAGGATGTGAATGAACGCTACGGCTGCGCTGCCCCGGAGCTGCCGCCGCCGCCGGACCCTGCCGCCTTCGACGCACAGCAGGCGGGCGAGCGCCTCGACATGCTGAAGAAACGCCTTGAAAATATCGGCGACGTCAATCTCGGCGCCGCAACCGCCTTTGACGAGCTCGACACGCGTTACCGTTTTCTGCAGGAGCAGGAGGATGACCTGCTCAGGGCCATCGACTCGCTGCAGAAAGTTATCTCAAAAATCAACCGCATTACCAGGGAAAAATTCCTGGAAACATTCACAACGATCAACGACCACTTCAAGCGGCTGTTTCCGCTTCTGTTCAACGGCGGCAAGGCCTACATGGAGCTCAGCGATGAAACCGACCTGCTTGAAACCGGCATCAACATCTTCGCGCAGCCACCCGGCAAAAAGCTGCAAAGCCTTGATCTGCTCTCCGGCGGCGAGCGCGCACTGACGGTTATCGCACTGATGTTCTCGATATTCCTGACAAAGCCGAGCCCCTTCTGCCTGATGGACGAAATTGACGCCCCGCTTGACGACACCAATATCGGGCGCTTCATCGATCATATGCACACCATGGCGGAACGGTCGCAGTTTATTATCGTAACCCATAACAAGCTTTCAATGGAGGCGGCCGATTCCATGTACGGTGTAACCATGGAAGAGCGCGGCGTTTCCAAAATCGTGTCGGTTAATCTCAATTAAACCCCATGATGATGCGGCCGCATGCGTACCGCATTGTCGTCGCGGCACCCTATTCCGGAACCCTGCCATGCCAGAATCCAGCACCTCCCGCAGCGGCTTTTTCGCCCGGCTGAAAAAGGGCCTTGCAAAAACCCATCAGGCCGTTACCCGCAAGATTGAAGAAGCAACCATGGGGCGGCGTGAGATCAGCGACGCGGTGCTTGAGAAAATCGAAGAGGCGCTGGTAACCTCCGATCTGGGCATCGCAACGGTTGACCATCTGATGGAACAGATCCGCTGGCAGGTCAGGCGCAATGAGCTCAACGACGCCGAAAAAATAAAAGACAGCCTTCGCAGCGCCATCCGCGAAATCCTCGTAAAAACCGAGCAGCCGCTCGCGATTGCCCCGGTTCAAAAACCGTTCACCATCCTGACGATCGGCGTGAACGGCACGGGCAAGACAACAACCATCGCAAAACTTGCCGAAATTTTCAGGCAGCAGGGACATACGGTCATGCTGGCAGCTGCCGACACGTTCCGCGCAGCCGCCATTGAACAGCTCGAGATATGGGGGGAGCGCACCGGCTGCAGGGTCGTCAAGCATGCTCCGGGAGCCGACCCGTCAGCGGTAGCCTTTGACGCCCTCCGGTCGGCTCGTGCGCGCTCCGCCGATATACTGATCATCGATACGGCAGGACGGCTGCACACCAAGGCCCCGCTCATGGAGGAGCTGAAAAAAATCGAGCGCATTATCGCGCGCGAGCATCAGGGTGCTCCCCACGAAACCCTGCTGGTGCTCGATGCAACCACCGGCCAGAACGCCATTTCACAGGCAAAGCTATTCAGCAGCGCCATCAGGGTTACCGGCATCGCCCTCACAAAACTTGACGGAACAGCCAAGGGTGGAGTAATTGTCGGCATATCCGATGCCCTGCACATACCCATCCGCTTCGTCGGCGTCGGAGAAAAGGTTGAAGACCTGCGGCCGTTCAACGCCTGCGACTTCGTCGATGCTTTGTTTGACGAATAATGTGCGGCGGGAAAGCTGAACAGGCTGCTAGAGCGGAACAACCACGGGCTCGCGCAGCAGCAGCTTGATGCAGGCGCCGGCCTTGAAGGCGAGGCCGGGATGTGTCGCCTCGAGCGAGACGATCTGGCGCAGGTTGTCCGCGGTCCTGAAAATCAGCATGGCCAGATCACCTTCGTCAGCGCCGGTCAGCTGCTGCACATCCTCCCACGAGCGCTGCATGCTCCACAGGTACAGCGCTGCCGCCGGCCAGAACTGCAGCACGGGCACGGCAAAGCCGCGCTGTTTTTTCAACTCCACAAGCGGGCCGATCTCACCTTTCATGCGGGCAAAGGTCTGCCTGAGCTCGCGCGGATCCCAGCTGACCTGATCATCAAAATCAAGATCACGGAATTTGTCATTCACAAATACCGCCAGCATGGCGCACAGCAGTTCAGGCGCCAGTTTCTCGAGCATGCCCCGCCTGATCAGCTCGGCAATGATGAGCGGCTGGTCAAGCCTGAGCTTGGCCGCCCAACGGCCGTCGACGGTAAGGGCGCCGTCTGGAGTTGCAAAACCGTTCATGACCAGAAAATCGAAGTGCCGGCCGAATTCGATCCACAGGGCGTCACGGGCATCGTGCAATGCCCGGCTGATCCAGGAAGCCTCCTCTGCAAGCCGGACGAACTCGTGCCTGTTGCCGTGCGCGCACACATCCCTGTTCCGGCAGCGGGCGCACGGCAGCCGGTCCAGAACCTCCTGCTGCCGCAGGATATCGCGGTCTATATCCTGCAGGGGAACCGATGCATCGATGTCGCTGTTAAACAAGCGCAGCTGACGTGCTATTTTTTTCCGTTTGTTCCTGAGGCGCCGCAGCCGGAGAAGCGCCTCAGATGCCAGACCCGAGCGGTCCAGCACCTGCTGCGCTTCCCTGCACAGCGTGCCGTTGAGATGGCTGCCGAAGCTGCCTACGATACGGTCATGGCGCTCCTCCAGGGCGCGCAGCGGCGCCATGTTCTGAAATGTTGCCAGCGAGGCATTCAGCAGATCGTGAATGCCCTCGGGAGACTGGCTGAGGAGCAGGTTCAGGCACATCGAAAAATTGATGCTGATACGGCTGCGGATAGGCTCGGATGGAGCCTGCATAAGCGACTCGATCAGGCGGGGATTCTGGTACGGTCCGTGCAGCATGACAGCAAAGCCAACATTATCCTTGCCCCTGCGCCCTGCCCTGCCGGTTGCCTGCTGCAAATCGGTTGCCGTCAAGTCGACAAACTCCCTGCCGTTAAAGCGGTCGCTTTGCGCCAGCACCACCGTGCGCGCCGGAAAGTTGACCCCGGCAGCCACCGTTGATGTAGAAAAAATCGCGTCAAGGCAGCCGGAGTTCATCAGTTTCTCGACGACAATTTTCCAGTGGGGCAGCTGGCCGCCGTGATGCGCGCCGACGCCGTGATAGCTCATTGCCTGAAGCTGCGGATGATCCGACAAAAACGGATACTCCGCGATAATCGCGTCGAGCAGGCACTGTATGCGGCGCGACTTTTCCCGGGATACAAACCGGTGCCTGCAGGCGTAGAGAGCATTGTTGCAGTCGCTGCGCGATTTAAGAAAAAAAATCGCCGGCAGGAGATTGAACTGCTCAAGCGCGCGCAGTATGGCCTCATAGGGCAGTTGGGCCTGTGAGCGGCGGAAGCGGCCGCCCTGCGCGTGCTGCAGGGCATGCTCGATCTTATGGGCAATGCCGTCGGCTCCTCCGCTGAGCGGCACCAATTCTCCGCCGGGCAGCAGGTACAGGGGATAGAGCGGCACCGGCCGTTTGACAGAATACACCACCGCGCAATGATGGGAGCGGATCGAGATGAGCCAGTCCGCAATTTCGGCGGCATTCGACACGGTGGCTGACAGCATCAGCAGGCGTACCCGCTTGGGCAGATAAATCATCACCTCCTCCCATACAACGCCGCGATCCTCATCGCCGAGATAATGGGCTTCATCCAGAATGACCAGGTCGGCATTGAAGTCCTGCACATGCGCCATGGCATCATAAAGCTGGTTGCGTAAAATTTCAGTCGTGCCGACGATAATGCATGCCCCTGTATTTTCCTTGCGGTCGCCGGTCAGCACGCCGACGTTGCCGTCGCCGAATTCCGCGCAAAACTCATGATATTTTGAATTGGACAGCGCCTTGAGAGGAGAGGCATACCAGCAGCGCCCGCCACGCGCCATCAGGGTGCGCATGGCCTCCTGCGCTATCCAGGTTTTGCCGCTGCCGGTCGGGGCGCTGACAAGGACATCGGATTCGGTGATTTTCCGCAGGGCTTCAATCTGAAAATCATCGGGCGTAAAGCGTGCCTGGTCCGGACTGCCGATACGGCTAAAGATTTTTTTAAGCGAGCGGTCGGCTTTAGGAAGAAAGGCCTGCGGCTTCTCGGTGTGCTGACGGCGTTTTTTCATACCTGTCCGGTGTGTAGCGGAGACGTGCATTCGCGGGGTCGGGGCCAACCCGCGGCAGGCGCCGGCAACCCTTTGAATATGAACCACCATACCCAATTTTGTTAAAGCAAATCAACCTAATTTTTCAAAATTACTTCACATTATCAAAATTATATGGTAATCTTATTAAATTTTAACCCCGCTGCAGAAACGCTCTGCATACCGGCACATGCACTATATATCCGAAGGATCAAGCACCATGAACTACCAGGAATTCAAAAAAACAGTTGAGCTGATTCAAAAGCAGGATGAATGGCGCGAAAAAACCATCAACTTGATCGCCAGTGAAAACGTCTTGAGCCGCACGGTCCGTAATTATGCCGGCACGGATTTCGCGCACCGCTACGCTGAAGGCCATCCGGGCGAACGCTATTATCGAGGCACGGCCTTCATAGATGATATTGAAAACCGCCTCAAGGCGTGCATGAAGATGATATTCCAGTGCAACCACGGCGAAGTGCGCCCGATCAGCGGCACCAACGCCAATGAAGCCGTGTTCAGCAAGCTGGTCAACCGCGAGGACGTGGTCATGGCAAATTCTACGCCGGGCGGAGGTCATATCAGCCACCACCGCATCGGCGCCCTGGGTAAGTTCACAAAAAACATCATCGACATTCCCATGAGCCCTGACGGCTATCACATGGATGTCGAAAAAACCATATACCTTATTAAAACAGCCAAGCCGAAAATGATCGTCCTGGGTAAAAGCCTGTTTTTGTTTCCCGAGCCGATCGCCGAGATTCGCGAGGCATGCGAAAAAACCAAAACCACCATTATGTACGATGCGGCCCACGTGCTCGGCCTGATCGCCGGCGGACGGTTTCAGGACCCGCTGCGCGAAGGCGCCTTCCTGATGACCGGCAGCACGCATAAAACCTTTTTCGGCTCACAGCGGGGTGTTGTTCTGAGCAATATGGACAATGACACCTGGCGCAAGATCGACCGCGGCGCATTCCCCGGCTCGTCCAGCAACCACCATCTGCACACTCTGGCACAGCTGGCCCTTGCCACCAATGAAATGATGGAATTCGGCGCCCGGTATGCCGAAGACGTCATCAACAACGCGAAAGTCCTGGCAGCCGCCCTTGACAAGCAGGGCTTTGATGTAGAGGCCCGTGAATTCGGCTACACCGAAACCCACCAGGTCGCCGTCAACGTCAGCAAACAGGGCGGCGGTGAAAAGGTCTCGCGCGTGCTTGAAACCAACGACATCATCCTCAACATGAACATGCTGCCGCATGAGGCCCTCAGCCGCCACGACCATCCCGACGGAATCCGCATCGGTGTGCAGGAGATGACCCGCTTCGGCATGGGCCCGGCGGAGATGGAGTACATCGCCGTTCTCATGAAGGAATGCGTCATGGACAACAGGGAAATCCGCCCCGAGGTCCACGCCTTCAGGGGGAAATACACCGATGTGAAGTACAGCTTCGACGACCGCCAGTAGCGCATACCCTGAGCCGGACAATAAAGAATCTCGATACGCCCGCGGCGCACAAAGGATGTGCGCCGCTGTTTTTTCCCGGATAGATTGCGCTGCCGCTGTTTAAACTCAACCCATGATTATCGACACGCACACGCACATTTTTCCCGATGAACAGGCCGCCGCGATCCTGAACAGGACCGCGCGCCTTTTCAACGTGCCGACCTTCGGCACGGGGACAGCGGCGGATTTGCTGCAGCGGATGAATGCCTGCGGCATTGACCGCAGCGTTATCCACATGGTCGCCCCCTTGCCGTCACAGGTCCTGCCGACCAATACATGGCTGATACAGCTTGACCGCGACCGCTTTATAAAATTCGGGACACTGCATCCCGCGCATGCGGGTTTTAAGGATGAAATTGGGCGGCTGCGCGATCACGGCGTTCAGGGTATCAAGTTCCAGCCCGACATTCAGCAGTTTTCACCCGATGACAAACCGGGCATGTATCCCCTGTATGAAGCCATGTGCGCGAGCGGACTCACGGTTATGTTCCATGTAGGCGGCGAGCCCCTGCCCGGTCCGGACGACCGATCAAAACCTTCCATGATCGCCAGGGTTGCCCGCGATTTCCCGGATATGTCAATTATCGCGGCCCATCTTGGCGGCCTGAACATGTGGGATGATGTGCTTATCCATCTGGCCGGACTCCCCAACGTATTCCTGGAATCATCACTGAGCTACGACTATATCAAGCCGGCAGTCGCCGAAAATATTATCCGCAGGCACGGTCACAAAAAAATATTCTTCGGCAGCGACTACCCGTTCGGCGACATAGCCCGTGCCGTGTACGCTGCCCGCAATGTCGGCTTTTTAACAGAAGCACAGCGCGCTGATATCCTCGGGCTCAATGCTGAACGCTTTTTTATGACAGCCTGAATACAATTCACACGGTGTCATGTGTTATTGCTTATTATTTTCTGCTTTATTTCAGCTCGGTTACATGGTATTTTTTTCCGCGCGCACTAAAAAGAACAGCCCGGCTGCCGACAGCGCATAACGTTCAATGAACATGCGTCACACCCTGGAGTAAGGAGACAGACCATGAACAAACGATACGATTCAATACGCCCGGCTATGGCCGCTGTTGCCGTGATAATCATGCTGTCCTGCGCCGTGAGCGCTGCTGCCGAGCAGCCGGCATTCCCCTTTTTCCCCTCGCAGGCTCGAACCGCCTCCGGCAAACCTGTTAAGCACACGGACTATGAATCGCCCGAAATCTGCTCGGGCTGCCATACGGATATCCATGCGCAGTGGAAAGGCTCCATGCACGGCGCAGCATTTATTGACCCTATCTTTCAGGCACTCTGGAAACTGGGAGAAAAAGAAACAAACGGCCTGACCAACAACCTGTGCGGCGGCTGCCACGGTGCTGTCGGCGTTCTTTCAAATGAACTCACGTTCAAGGACGGAGAATTCCACGCCCCCGACATTGCCAGGGAAGGCGTTCACTGCGATCTGTGCCACACCATCACGACCAGTTCCTTTGCCGACACGCCCAATTATGAACCCGGCAATGCTTCATTCGTGGTAGCTCCCGGCAGCGTGAAGCGCGGCCCGCACGCTGACGCTGAATCCCCCTATCACGAGACCGCCTACTCGAAGCTGCATACTTCATCGCTTTTCTGCGCCAACTGCCACCAGGTATTCCACCCGGTCAACAACTTTCATATCGAACGAACCTATGACGAGTGGAAATATTCGGTCTATGCCCGCAACGGAATTCAGTGCCAGGACTGCCACATGATGCCTGTTGCCAAGGCGGCGGAAACGGCACGCACGCTTAAAAAACAGAAGAATCCCGGACAGTCTGCCCCCATGGGTCCTGTGCGGGACAACATCTTTACGCATGAATTTGTCGGCGGCAATTTCACGGTTACGGAAATCCTCGGCAACAAGGAACACGCCGAAGCCGCCCGCCAGCGGCTCCGAAGCGCAGCGGAGCTCTCCGTCGATACGGCTTCAAGCGTTACATCCGGCGCCATGGCCAGCATCACCGTGACGGTCACCAATGTAGGCGCAGGCCATAACCTTCCGACCAGCCTGACTGAAGTCAGACAGATGTGGCTTGATGTAAAGATTGCGGACGCCGCCGGAAAGGAAATTTTCCGCTCGGGAAGCCTGGATCCCAAGGGTGACATTGTGAATGATCCGCGGATATTCAACGCCCACGCGCTGGACAAGGACGGCAGGGATACGCTCAAGCCGTGGGAGATTGCCTCCTTCAAGTATAACAAGACCATCCCGCCGAAAGGTTCGGCGATTGAAAATTTCTATTTTCTCGTGCCCGCGGACGCCACGGGCGCGCTCAAGGCCAGCGTAATCCTGCGCTACCGGTCCTATCCGCAGGCGCTGGCGAACGCGCTGCTGGGCGAAAAGAGTTTTACACTTCCCGTATTCAACATGGCTGAGAAAGAAATTTCAATTCCGGTGAAGCGTTAATGCCCCACACAGGAGCCGCATCATGGCTGTTGAGCTGAAAAAAGGGATTTACTGGGTCGGCGCCATCGACTGGAACCTGCGCGACTTTCACGGATACGTGACCGGCCGGGGCGCAACCTATAACAGCTATCTTGTCATCGATGAAAAGGTAACGCTCATCGACACGGTCAA
>CAIRTM010000032.1 GCA_903881505.1 uncultured delta proteobacterium
CGTGACCCCTGCGCTCGAGCCGTTCATTCTTGAAATCAACACGATACCGGGCATGACGGAAACAAGCCTTCTGCCCATGGCCGCACGGCAGGCAGGCATTTCTTTTGACGAACTTGTGGAGCGGATAGCTTCCGCGGCCGCGCTGCACAAAAGCCCCGCAGGAGGTGCGCCATGAAACGGCGCTCCGTGCACCGGATGCGCATGAAACGGCAGGCGAACTACGTCCGCTTCATGCGCGCCAGCGCTCTGACGGCCGTTACCGGCATCGCGCTTGCCGGGGCGGTGCTGGCCCTCATTATGATCTATGACGCGCCGGGCCTGCGTATCGCCCATATCTATGTCCGGGGCTGCGAGGCAGGCATCGCCGAGGATGTGCTCGTGAAGGCCGAGCCGTACCGCGGCAAAAATATCGTGGCGGCCGACCTGCGCTCGCTCAGGAGCCTGATCGAGCGCAATGCCTGGATCGAGCGCGCGGTGATTCGCAGGCAGTATCCCGATACGCTGTCGATTGCGGTCAGCGTGCGCTCGGCCCGGGCGGTCATCGAGCTGGATGAACCGTACCTTGTGGATGAGCGCGGCACGGTGTTCACCGGGGCGCAGGGCCGCTATACGGACCTGCCGGTTCTGTGCGGACTTACGCGTGCCGACTTTGAAAAGGATCCGGCCGCGGCCGAAACCATGATCCATGACGGGCTGCAGATCATCGCGGCCCTGCGGACGCACGCGCTGCCGCTGGATGATCATGTCCGCATCACCTGCAGCCGCGAGCTCGGCTATACGCTGCAGACGCAGCCGGACGGCCCTGAAATTTATCTGGGCTTTGATAATTATCAGTACAAACTCGCGGCGCTGCCCCGGATGCTTGCCGATCTGCGCAGCCGGGGCCTGAGCGCCCGTTCAATTTATCTGCATTCGCAGGAACGCGCCTTTGTACGGCTGTCTGATCAGGATGCTGCACGCCCGTCCCGCGCCGGGCGCGCTACGGGGGCTGATCTGCACACGTGAGGGACGCCGCGCAGGGTATTTAACAACGGAGAGTCAGCATATGGCCAAACGAAGCAGACCACTGGTAGCGATTGACATAGGAACCACAAAAATCACCGCCCTTGCCGCCGAGCAGGAGAACGGCGAGACCATTGTAACCGGCTTCAGCTCGCATCCGTCCCACGGCGTGAAAAAAGGCCTGATCATCAACATGGACAGCACGGTCGACGCCATCCGCCGCGTGGTTGAAGATATTGAAGTCATGACCGATGTCGAGGTAAGCACCGTGCGCGTCGGCATAGCCGGCAGCCATCTGCAGGGCTTTCAGAGCAGCGGGGCCGTTCCGCTGAGCACCCGCGAGGTCCGCAAGATCGATGTGCACAGCGTGCTCGAGGCGGCGCGCTCGATCGTGATTCCGACCGAGCGCGAGGTGGTCCAGATCATTACCCAGGAATACCGGGTTGACGATCAGGATGATATTATCGATCCGCTCGGCATGGCGGGCGTACGGCTCGAATCGCGCGTCTACATCATCACCGGGGCGATATCGGCCGCCCGCAATGTCGTCAAGTGCATGAACCGCAGCGAGCTGAAGGTCGTCGACATGGTGCCGCACCATCTCGCGTCCGCCGAGGCTGTCCTGACCGCGGATGAAAAAGAGCTCGGCTGCGCGGTGTTCGACATCGGCGGCGGCACGACCGACATTGCCGTGTTCTTCCGGGGCAGCCTGCGCTACTGCGCCACACTGCCGATCGGCGGCAACCAGATAACATCCGATATCGCCATCGGGCTGCGCACGCCCCTGTCGCAGGCCGAGATCATCAAGAAGGATTTCGGCCATGCGGCGTTTGCGTCCGAGTATCCCGAGCATTCGATTACGGTGCCCAACATCGGCACCGACGATGAGCGCTCGATCTCCGCGGGCACGCTGTGCCGCATTATCGGCGCACGCACCGAGGAAACGCTGCAGCTCGCACGGCGCGAGCTGATCCAGTGCGGCATGCTCGAGTATCTCGCCTCCGGCGTCGTTTTGACCGGCGGCAGCGCGCAGCTCGGCGGCCTTGCGCAGATGGCCGAGCAGATACTGGGCCTGCCGGTGCGCATCGGCGTGCCGCAGGACGTGAGCGGAATCACCGATATCAGGCATCCGCAGTTCGCAACCGCGGTCGGTCTCTTGAAAACAGCCTCTGCGCAGCCGGTCGTCAGCGTGCCGGCCGCAAACCGCAACGCCCGCAGCACCTGGAAGCTGGGCGAGCGGGTGAAACACTGGTTTGCGGAGGCTTTTTAATGAAGGAAATGAAAAGAAAATCAAACGATAATTTTTTTCAAGGAGGACAGCGATGACGTTTACATTCGAGCAACCCACCAGGCAGGGCGCTTCAATCAAGGTAATCGGCGTGGGCGGAGCGGGCTGTAATGCCGTCAACACCATGATCGCCTCAAAGCTTGACAGTGTTGACTTTATCGTTGCCAACACCGACCGCCAGGCGCTGGACAACAACCGTTCGCCGAAGAAGAT
The DNA here is from genome assembly GCA_903881505.1 of uncultured delta proteobacterium. Lineage (GTDB taxonomy): Bacteria > Desulfobacterota > WTBG01 > CAIYCZ01 > CAIRTM01 > CAIRTM01. The sequence continues at coordinate 2,504 of CAIRTM010000032.1, forward strand.
CCAGATCGGCGACAGCATCACCCGGGGCCTGGGCGCGGGCGCCAATCCTGAAATCGGCCGCAATTCCGCCATCGAGGATATCGACAAGATCTCGCAGATGCTGGAAAAATCCGACATGGTGTTCGTCGCCGCCGGCATGGGCGGCGGTACCGGAACCGGCGCCGCCCCGGTGATCGCCAAGGCCGCCAAGGACATGGGCGCGCTGACGGTCGGCGTGGTCACCAGGCCGTTCAACTTCGAGGGCAGGCACCGCGCCCGCATCGCCGAAGAGGGCCTGCGCGAGCTGCGGGAGCATGTTGATTCCCTGATCGTCATCCCGAATGAAAAACTTTTCAAAATCGCAGAGAAAAAGACAACGCTGCAGGAAGGTTTCAAGATGGCCGATGACGTGCTGCTGCATGCCATCAAGTCCATCTCGGACCTCATCAACATGCCGGGCTTGATCAATCTTGATTTCGCGGATGTGAAAACCATCATGTCGGACATGGGCATGGCCTTCATGGGCATGGGGCTGCACAGCGGCGCGGACCGTGCCGCCGAAGCGGCGCGCAAGGCGATTTCCAATCCGCTGCTGGACGACATATCGATCAAGGGCGCGCGCGGCATGCTGATCAATGTCACGGGCAGCAGCTCGCTGAGCTTTGAGGACCTGGAAAAGGCCACCGGGTTCATACGCGAAGAGGCCCACGAGGACGCCAACATCATTTTCGGAGCGGCCATCGATGAGAGCATGGGAGATGATTTCAGGATAACCGTGATCGCCACCGGTTTTTCCAACGAGCAGCACGCGGCCCAGGCGCAGGCCGTTGAGGCCGCCGCAGGCGAGGCGCCGAAAAAGTCCGTCCCGGAACTGGTGACGAAACCGAAAGCGCCGGCACCGGTGCAGCTGCCGGATATCGATCTGCCCAAGATGCGGCGCGATGCCAAGGTTATCAAAATCGGAACGATCATCAGTGACCTCGGCGCGGACGGCGAGTATGACATTCCGACATTCGTGCGCCAGCAGCAGGTGATTTAATCCCGCGCGACCATTGAACCGCCGTGAGCCAAAGCCCCCGGATGCTTGTCCGGGGGCTTTGTTTTTCGGGATCTTTTGGGTTTTTTGTGCCGAAGAAAGACCTAAAGTACGGGTACGCTTCTGCTGCGCAGCGTTGCCGTAGTGCCGTGTGCAGGGTACTTTTCAAGCCCCCTTTTATAAAGGGGGAAATCGCCTCATGCCGCGTCATGGCAGTCACAGAATTTCCTCAAAACACGGCAAGGTGCAAAGAGCTTTTGTTTGTATTTTATGGATATACACTCAACTTTTTATGTACAACAAAACAGAAGACCCGTTTTTCGAGAAGAGCAGGCAAGGCAGTCCGCTCAGGCCTGAAGTGTGGTATATAAAGGTTTGCTTCTCTGCCTGCGGAAACGCAGGGGATAGACGCAGGATAATCTGACGTGCACAGGATGTCATGGCGGTATGAAGCGCACTGCTGGACGAAAGAAACGCTGCGCCCCGGGGGTCGCATATAAAGAGCATGAGCGCAGCCTGTTCA
>CAIRTM010000033.1 GCA_903881505.1 uncultured delta proteobacterium
AGCCGTTGCCACCATGGAGAAGATAGCCGGCATCGTGATGTCGGGCCCTGTCGAGGTCGATACCATCGTCGCCAATGAGCCCGGCTCGGCGTTTGCGATTGTCAGCAATGCCGGTTCCTCAGCTGTCATCAAATCAATTAACGCGCCCAAGCGCAGTGTTACGCTCATAACCCAGGACGGCCGGACTAAAAAGCTTACGGCAGGTCCCGCGGTGGAAAAATTCGACCAGCTCCGGGCCGGCGATACGGTAAAGGTAAACTATACTGAAATTCTTGCGATCTATCTGGAGAAGGACGCAGCTGCGCGCGTGAATGTAGCCACGGGCCTGGCGCGCAAGGAGGACGGCACTCCGGGAGCGGCCCTGTTCGGTGAGTCAAAGATTACGCTGAAAGTACTTGAGCTTGACAAGGCCGCACGACGCGTGAAATTGGAGCTTCCCGACACGACCGTGCGCGAAGCCGTGGTCCGCGACGGGGTTGACCTGTCGAAGGTCAAGGTCGGCGACAGCGTTACGGCCTCCATCGCCAAGGCGCTTGTGATCGAGGTCGCCAAATAAGCACAGCCTCACAGCGAACGTTTTCCAGATAATAAACAAGGCCGGACTCATCCGCCCTGGCGGAGTGGCCGGCTTTTTTTTCATCATTTTCAACGGGGAACGGTACTCAGGCATCCGCGGCCGTTTCGCCATGCCGGCGAAGAGACTGTGCCGCAATGGCCAGATATGTCATTCCGAACGCATGTGAGGAATCTTAAGCAGTTGATTCTATTGAATCAAAGATTTCTCCCTGCGGTCGAAATGACAGAATACATCAATTTTGACATCGTCTCTTCACCGGGGTGACGGCACAGAAATGAGCCGGCTGCGGACAATTGAACAATGTTCTATCCGTTCTGGCCCGCGGGCTTTTTGAGAACTTTTTCGCTTTCAATCTGCCGGAAAATGTCGTGCAGCGCTTCCGAGTATATCGTTTCGCGCTTGCCCTCCAGGGGATGGAACGGATAGGCGAAGATCAGGAAGACCTCCACCCAGTTGCTGAGCGTTGCCTTGCGCTGGTAGCTGCGCAGCAGGCGTCCTTTGCGGTCGTAGAGTTCGGCGCTGATCGTATAGTCCCACGAGTAGGGCATGGGTATCAGGGTCGCCGTCAAAAAGCTGATGGTGCCGTTGAAGAACTGCTGCTTGAATGATGTTTCCTCAAAAAAGTCGATCTTCAACGTATAGTCGTTTTCAGCGCGCATCTTCGAGAGTTCTTCGCGGCGCTTGGGCTCGTTCACGTCCGCCGGCGATTCCGTGAAGGTGGTATAGCTTCCGATGTTGGTGATCTCGGGCAGGGCTTCGCGGAACAAATTGTTGAAATCCTTGACACCATACGTGTTCAGTTTCGGTATCGTATCGAAGCCGTGCATCTGGGACTGGTGGCGGAACAGGAAGCAGACCGTCGTTTTGTCGGCCCCGTAATTTTTTTCCGCCTGGCGGTTGAATGCACCGGTCAGCGGCGAGCGCGACGCGGCGCAGCCGGCGAGCAGCCCCAGCATACAAAGTATGATCACTGAACGCATTTTCATGACAGTATGCATGTGCGGCATGACAGGGCTCCTTTTCTGTGTGTCGGCCGGGTATCCGCGCTGTATCGTGTGCGATAACGTCTCGCGGATTGAGGCAACTATAGGCCCGCGGCGATTGCGTGCCAGCCAAAAACCGGATTGTTGTAATGTGGCAATCCA
>CAIRTM010000034.1 GCA_903881505.1 uncultured delta proteobacterium
CATCTCATGACCGATGTTTGGACATCGGCCGGCGTCATTGCCGCCATCATGGCCGTGGCGCTTACGGGCTGGCAGGTGCTCGATCCGATTATAGCCCTTGCCGTAGCCGCTAATATCGTGTGGTCCGGCTATCATCTCGTCACACGTTCCACATCGGGGCTCATGGATTCGACGCTGCCGCCGGAAGAACTTGCCCTGCTCATGCGGATTCTTGAAAAATACATGCGGCAGGGCGTGCAGCACCATGCCCTGCGCACCCGGCAGGCTGCCTCCCGCCGCTTTATATCGATGCATATACTGGTACCCGGTTTCTGGACGGTTGACGCAGGCCACGATCTGCTGGAGCGGCTTGAGGCCGATATCCGTGCAACGCTGCCGGAGGTCACGATAACGACCCACCTTGAGCCCCTTGACAGCCCGGCTTCACATCAGGACAAGGAACTCGACCGCTGACATCGCGCAGGCCGGGCAGCGCAGATTGTATGTTCAATCCTTTCAAAACCCTTTCGGCGGTGCTGTGAACAGGAGGGAATGATGATCAACTATCTGATTGCAGCGTCGTGTCTCTGCATGCTTGTGCTGGCGGGCTGCGGGGATACTGACATCCAAATGGCTACCGGTGCGGGTATGGATGCGGTAAAGGCTTTGGCCCTCTCCGACAGGGACGTGCTGGACATTGCTTCACAGGCAACGCAGTCTTTCGACAAACAGCACACCATGGCTCCGCCTGAAAGCCCGTACACGCAGCGGCTCAACCGATTGATTGTTCAAAATTTTCAGGACGGTGATGTGAAGTTCAGCTATGCCGTCCACCTGTCCCCTGAAGTTAATGCCTTTGCAATGGCAAACGGAACTATCAGGCTCTACAGCGGGATTATGGACATGCTGGGTGATGGTGAGTTGCGTTTTGTGATCGGCCATGAAATGGGGCATGTTGTGAAGAATCACATCCGAAAAAAAATAAAGCTTGCCTATGCCGCCAGTGCAGTGCGCAAGGGTGTTGCATCGCAGCAGAACACCGCCGGAGATTTGGCCCGGTCAGTGTTCGGCGGACTTGCCGAATCTCTCATGAACGCGCAATTTTCACAGTTGGAAGAAAAAGAGGCGGATGACTACGGGTTGTTTTTCCTCAAGCGCGGGAATCATGAGCCGCGCTCTGCGGTAACAGCCTTGCAGAAGCTTGCCGGTCTGAGCCAGGGTCAGTCTTTTCTTTCCAGCCACCCTGACCCTGGCAAACGGGCTGAAAGGCTGCTGGCGCAGCTTGAGGGCAGGGCTTTGCCGATTGAGGAACAGAAGCAGGACATCCTGAAAAGGTTCAGGGCATTCCTTGAAACCAATGCCCCGTTTCTTTTCAAAGAAATTAAAAAATATTTTCCAGCCATGGCCTGATACCGCCGGGCCAGTTCTGCTATCTTCTGGTCTCCTTTAAGGGCTTTTAGGGCTTGCCCTCTTATACACTGTATCAGCCACAGGCAGGGAGAGATCTAACAAACAGACTTTCGCATCGCCCTGGAATCCATAGACAAAAAAGGCGGGACTATGGCGGGATTGACAGCTGAAAAAGAAAACAGGCACCTGCGCCAAAATGCGCACGTGCCTGTTTTTAGCTGGCGGGGACGACGGGACTCGAACCCGCGACCTTCGGCGTGGCAGGCTATAAAAATGGTTGATGCGGGTTCCGCCACGGGTTTCGTATCGCGCCGCGCTTGTCCTGAACGACAACAAAAAGGTTTGCCGTTGGTAACCACAGCGGCTACCTCACCATTGCAATACTAAAGAAGCAGAAGTTGAACGGCACATGCAGGCAGGCTCAAAACCAGCGACCATAAGCCTATGTTTGGAAAAAATTTACAGCACGAGCCTTTTTTCCTTCTTCATTCTGTGGTCAAGATAATACAGGATGGGCACAACCATGCGGGAGAACAGGGTCGCCGCGACCTCGCCTGCCATGAGCGACAGGGCAAGGCCCTGGAATATGGGGTCGAAAATCATGACGAAGGAACCGGCGACAACGGACAGGGCCGTGAGCACCATGGGCCGGAAGCGCACGGCGCCGGCATCAATGATGGCCTGCTCAAGGGGCATGCCTTCAGACAGGCGTATCTCGATAAAATCAACAAGGATAATGGAATTCCGCACCACGATGCCCGCCCCCGCAATAAAGCCGATCATGGATGTGGCCGTGAAAAAAGCTCCCATAAAAAAATGGGCGGGCACGATGCCGATAAGGGACAGTGGAATGGGTGCCATAATGGGCAGGGGCGCCGTATATGATTTGAACCAGCCCACCACCAGGATATAGATCAGGATCATAACAACCCCGAAGGCAAATCCCATATCCCGGAACACTTCGTAGGTTATTTGCCACTCACCGTCCCATTTTAGCGCCCATTCTTTCTGCGAAAACGGCAGACGGGTGTAGTATGTTTTGAAGTTGAGATCAGGATCTTGTTTCGCACGCTCCGCAATGGTTTTATCCATGGCAAGAATGCCGTACAGCGGGCTTTCCTCCTGCCCCGCCATGTCGCCGGTCACATAGACCACGGGATGGAGGTTTTTATGATAGATGGGGTGGGGCACGATGGTTTCCCTGATGTCTGCGATTTCCTGAAGGGAAACCATACGCCCGTCTGATGACCGTACCCGCAGCGAAGAAAGGTCGGGCAGCGATGATCGTCTGCTCCGGGGAAATCGTACGAGGACCTCCACGGCATCTTTTGCACGGGAATCATGGAGCAGGCCTGCCGGGGTGCCCCTCAGCGCGGCCGCAAGCACCTCCTTTACCCGCGCGGGGTCGATACCGTTCACCAGCGCCTTTTCCGTGTCTACGCGCACCCGGTATTCCGTTCGTGGCTCGGTCATATACCAGTCGACATCAACAACATTGGGAGTCTGCTCAAAAACGCCCATGACCTTTTTCGCGAGGCCTATCTGCTGTTCATAATCAGAACCGTAGACTTCGGCCACCAGCGTCTGCAGCACGGGCGGACCGGGGGGGATTTCAGCTATTTTTATGCGGGCGCCGTATTGTTTGCCTATCCGGTCGATCTCAGGGCGCACCCGTTTTGCTATGTCGTGGCTCTGGGCGCTGCGCTTTGACTTCGGCAGCAGGTTGACCTGTATGTCGGAAACATCGTCACCTTCCCGCAGATAATAGTGGCGGATAAGGCCGTTAAAATTGAAGGGCGCGCCGACGCCGATGTAAAGCTGGTAGTCCGTAACTTCCGGCTGGGAGGCGAGAAACTGCCCGATCTCTTCAGCGGCCCTTCCCGTTGTTTCAAGGGCTGTTCCCTCGGGCATATCGATAATGACCTGAAACTCGCTCTTGTTGTCAAAGGGAAGCATTTTGACGTACACGGCCTTGAAATAAAAAAGCGAACAGGCGGCAAGAAAGAGGCCGGCAACGCCGAAGAAAAACATCCACCGGAGTTTTACGTCACGTATGAGGTGCCCCATCACATAGCGGTAGAACGCGGTGAACCGGCCTTCCTGATGGCCGTGCGTCGCGGTGTTATACCGTGCCAGGATGCGGTCTGCCGTCCAGGGGGTGATAATAAATGCCACCACCATGGAGACCAGCATGGCAATGGATGCGCCTAACGGCATGGGCCGCATATAGGGGCCCATGAGCCCCCCGACGAACGCCATGGGCATAATGGCGGCAATGACGGTGAAGGTTGCAAGGATAAGGGGGCTGCGCACCTCGTTGACGGCGCCGATGATGACGTCCTTGAATGGCTTTCCCCTGTTTTCCGGAAGGCCCAGGTGCCTGATGATGTTTTCGACATCCACGATGGGGTCGTCAACCAGAAGGCCGATGCAGAAGATAAGGGCAAAAAGGGTTACCCGGTTCAGGGTGTAGCCGAAAAAATAATAGATAAAAAGAGTGATCGCCAGGGTGACCGGCACGGCGACAAGAACGATGAGGCATGCCCTCACGCCGAGAAACAGGGCAACAAGGACCGACACGGCAACGGTGGCAATAAAGAGATGCTGCAAAAGCTCGTCGGACTTTTCTTTTGCCGTCTCGCCGTAATTCCTGGTAACCGTGACGGAAACGTCTTCCGGGATAAGGAACCCCTTCAGGGCGTCGGCTTTTTTCAGCACCGCGTTCGCAAGCACCGTCGCGTTAAGGCTCTTTTTTTTCGCAATCGCAAGGGATACGGCAGGGTAGAGCCTGCCCGGATCCGTCGAGATCTTTTTCTCCGTCCCCGCCGGCCCCGCGCCGAAAAGCACGTAGGTATCGGGATCCTCGGGACCGTCGATTATCCGGGCAATGTCCCTCAGCATGACGGGCCTGCCGCCGGAGACCTTGACCACCGTGTTCCCCACATCCCGGGCATCACGGAAAAAATTGTCCAGCCGCAGGTGAAAACTGTAGTTATCAGCGCTGAAACTGCCGGAACTTTCGGCCTGGTTCTGGGCCTGCATGGCCTGCATGATATCGACCGGATCGAGGCCGAGGCTGTAGAGCTTTTCCGGCTCGAGTTCAACCCGTACCTGCCGCCTGCATCCGCCGGTAATATAGGTTTCGGCAATACCCGGAATGCTTCGCACCTCGTCATCGACATGCCCGGCGATTTTTCTCAGGGTATAGCCGTCGTAGCCTTTGCCGTACATGGTCAGAACGGCTATGGGGACATCATCAATGGAGCGCGGCTTCAAAAGAGGCATGGAGCACCCCTGCGGTATCCAGTCGAGGTGCTGGTAAAGCTTGTCATAGGTTTTTATCAGGCTTTTTTCAACGTCGTCGCCCACATAAAATCTGACAATGGTCATGGCCATGCCGTCCATGGCCGTCGAGTAAACATACTCAACCCCCGGAATTTCCCAGAGCAGCTTCTCCATGGGACTGACGACGCGGGATTCGATTTCCTTCGGCGTGGCCCCGGGCATCCGGACGAACACGTCGATCATGGGAACAACGATCTGGGGCTCTTCCTCGCTGGGGGTGTTCACGATTGAAAAAATGCCCAGCAGAACCGTGGCAATGATGATGATGGGAACAAGCTTTGAGTCGACAAAGGCCGCGGTGACCTTTGCGATGATGCCGTTGCCGTGATGTGCTGTCTGCTGCATAATCGAATTGCGCGAACTGATGCGCGTGCTACGGGTTTAGTGTACCCAGACCGGGTATCGGGTTTCGGGAGAGGAACAGAAAACGGCTCGAGACAGCCGAGCGGCGTGCTGCGGCTTTACTCCCGGGACTTTCTTATGTTCCCTTCAACACCATCCCCTCTTCGGCTCTGTCAAGGTTCGAGGCAATGATGGTTTCACTGCCGTCAAGGCCGGCAATGACCTCGACCCAGAGTTTCTGCCGGTCCCCGGCGGCATCGTATGCACAGGA
>CAIRTM010000035.1 GCA_903881505.1 uncultured delta proteobacterium
CGCCTGGAAAGAGGCAGTCAGCAAGGATAACGACGATGGGACACAAAACAGCCGACATAGCCGTCATAGGCTTCAATCATAAAACCGCCCCGGTTGAAAAACGCGAATGCTTTTCAGTCGGCAGCGGACTGCTTGCCGATCTGTACCGCCGCTTCAGGCAGCAGGGTATCGACGAGGCCGTCTATGTCGCCACGTGCAACAGGGTCGAAACCTATATTGCTTCGCGCACGATCAGGAAGGACATCGAAAAGGCGGCCGCCGTGTACGAGTCGATCTCGGGCATGCCGTATGCTGATTTCTGCGATAATCTCTACGTGAAAACATCGCGCGAGGCGGTGCAGCACCTGCTCACCGTCGTTTCGTCGCTGGACAGCATGGTGCTGGGCGAGAATGAAATCGCGGGCCAGATGAAGGAGGCCTTCACCTGCGCCGTTGACAACAAGAGCGCCGGGCCGATTCTGAACAAGCTGTTTCACCAGGCTTTCCGGACCGCCAAGCAGGTCAGGACCGAAACCGATATCTCGCGCAACCCCCTGTCGGTGGCCTATATCGCCGCCGACCTGGCGCGCAAGCTGTTTTCCGATTTTTCGAGCCGCGCGGCGCTTCTGATCGGCGCGGGCGAAATGGGCGAGCTTATCCTGAAATATTTTACCCGCTACGGGATCGGGCGCGTCATCATCGCCAACCGTTCGATGTGCAACTCGGAGCGGATCGCCGGGGCGATCAACCGGCAGGCCGAGATCATAGCGCTTGAAGATATTCCCGGGGCTGCCACGGAGGTCGACATCGTGATTACCTCGGTTGCCGCGCCGCATTACATGGTCACGGCCGAACAGATCGGATCGGTCATGGAGATCAGGCGGGGGCGGCCGCTGTTTTTCATCGATATAGCCGTGCCCCGCAACGTCGATCCCGGCGTGGAGCGCGTGCAGGGCGTGCACCTCTACAACATCGACAGCCTGCAGGGCATCGCCGACGACAACCTGAAAAGCCGGATCAGGGCCGTTGACCTGGCCCGGGAATTCATCGAGGCCAATGCTGACGAGTTCATCGAGTGGTTCCAGGGGCTTGCGGTCGCCCCGGCGATCGTTTCCATCCGGAAAACCTTTGACCATATCCGCGCCAGGGAGCTGGAGCGCTTCCGCAGGAAAAAAATGAAGCATCTCGGCGAACAGGATTTCGCCCTGATCGAGGAGCTGACCAGGCAGATCATGACAAAGTCGCTGCACAATCCCATCATGAACCTCAAGCGGCACCATCGCAGCGTGCGCGACGACCACACCAAGAAGGAGCACCTGCACCTGCAGACCAAGTTTATCGAGGAGCTGTTCAAAAGCAATGAGGATGCCTGACACGCCAAGGCTCGTATTCTGGGAGCTGACCAAACGGTGCAACCTGGCCTGCAAACACTGCCGCGCCGATGCCGGCGACGTGGACTGCAGCGGCGAGCTGGACCCCGGCCGGGTGCGGCAGGTGCTCGGCGAGATCGCCTCCTTCGCCAGCCCGATCCTGGTCCTGACCGGCGGAGAGCCCCTGTACCGGGACGATATTTTCGATATCGCCCGCTGCGCTGCAGATAACAACATGCGCGTTGCCCTGGCCACGAACGGGACCCTGATCGACCAGGCGTGCGCGCGCCGCATACGGCAGTCGGGCATTGCGCGGGCAAGCATCTCTATCGACGGCTCTTCGGCCGCGACCCATGACGATTTCCGCGGCATTCCGGGAGCCTTTGACGCGGCCATGCGCGGCGTGCGCCTGCTCAGGGACGAGGGCGTGCCGTTTCAGTTCAATACCACGGTCACCCGGCGCAATGCCGCTGAACTGGAGGATATCCTGCGCTTTGCCGAAACCGAGGGCGCCGCGGCCCTGCACCTGTTCATGCTCGTGCCGGTCGGCTGCGGCGTGGCCATCGCCGAAACCGACATGCTTTCGCCTGAGCGCTACGAGGAGGTGCTGAACTGGTTTTACGACCGCTCCAAAGCAACAGCGCTCGAGCTGAAGGCGACCTGCGCGCCGCACTACTATCGCATCATCCGCCAGAGGGCCCGCCTGGAGGGCCGGGCGCTTTCTTTTGAAACCGACGGCATGGCAGCCATGACGCGCGGATGCCTGGCCGGCAGCGGCGTGTGCTTTATATCGCATCGCGGCGACGTTCAGCCCTGCGGATACCTGCCGCTGGCTGCGGGCAATGTGCTGCAGGATGGTTTCAGGAATATATGGGAAACCTCGGAGCTGTTTCTGGCGCTGCGCGATCCGGGCAGGCTCGGCGGCACGTGCGGCGCGTGCGGTTTCAAGACGGTCTGCGGCGGCTGCCGCGCGCGAGCCTACTATGCGACCGGCGGCTACCTTGACGAGGAGCCGTACTGCATGTACGTTCCGGGAAGCGGCGGATAATGGCGCACTTCAGCCGCAGCGAAGCTGAAATTCTGGACCTTGCGCAGCGCGGCTTCCCGCTCGCGGAACGGCCCTTTGACGCGATCGGCTCCACGCTCGGCATGTCCGGCGCCGATGTGCTCGCAACGGTTGCCGGGCTGAAGCACCGGGGTGTGATTCGCACGATTGCCGGCATTTTCAGCGGTGAAAGCCTCGGGTACCGCCTGAGCCTGGTGGCGCTCAGGGTCCCGGCAACCCGTGTCGAGGCCGCCGCGGCAGTGATCAAC
>CAIRTM010000036.1 GCA_903881505.1 uncultured delta proteobacterium
GAGGTGCCAACGCCGGTGTTCATGCCCGTCGGGACGCAGGGCACGGTCAAGGCCATGACCGTGAAAGCCGTAGAGGACCTCGATGCCCGGATCATCTTGGGCAACACCTACCACCTGTTTCTCAGGCCCGGGCTTGATTTGATACGGCAAGCGGGGGGTCTCCACCGGTTCAGCGGCTGGAGCCGGCCGATCCTGACCGACTCCGGAGGGTTTCAGGTCTATTCCCTTGCCGACCTGCGAAAGCTCACCGATGAGGGCGTTACGTTCAAGTCCCATATCGACGGCACCGCTTTCACCTTCACGCCGGAAAGCGTCGTGAAGCTGCAGGAGGGTTTCGGGGTCGACATCATGATGCAGCTCGACGAGTGCCCGCCGGCCACCGCGGACAAGGCGCTGATCAGCAGGGCGGTGCAGCGGAGCCTGCTGTGGGCAGGGCGGTCACGGCAGGCGTGGTCGTCGCCGCAGTCCGCCCTGTTCGGCATCGTGCAGGGGGGCCTGCACGAGGACCTGCGGCTGGAGAGCGCCGAAGGCCTTATCGGGCTCGACCTGCCCGGGTATGCGCTCGGGGGCTTTTCCGTCGGCGAGCCGATGGCCGACGCCCATCCGGTTATCGGCAGGATCGCGCAGGCGCTCCCGCGGGAAAAGCCCCGCTACCTCATGGGCGTCGGCACGCCCGGGGACATCGTCCGGGCCGTCGGCGCGGGCATTGACATGTTCGACTGCGTGCTGCCCACCCGCTGCGCCCGCAACGGGCTGTGCTTCTGCTCCCAGGGCAAGGTGCGCATCAAAAACGCCTGCTATAAAGACGACTTCACACCCCTCGACCCCGCCTGCTCGTGCTATGCCTGCCGCAACTTTACCCGAGCCTTTATCCGGCACCTGTACATGGCCGGCGAAATCACGGCGCTGGTGCTGATGACGATGCACAATATCGCCTATTACCTCGACCTGTGCCGCAGCCTGCGGCAGGCCATACAGGAAGACCGGTACCTGGAGTTTTGCGCCGCGTTTTTCAGCTCTGCCGGCCCTGAAGGCCGGGAGTAGATGCAGGCCGGAGCGGCTCTTGCCTCAGAGCTCCGGCGCACCCGGCACGCCATCGACACGCACCGGCACTGCGGGACGCGATTTCCCGAAATCGGCACGCAGCTGCCTGAGCAGATCTTTCGGTTCCGGCTGCTTCGGCTCAAACCCGCGCAGATCGATTTTGGCGGCGCTCAAATTTTTCACGAACAGGTCCTGGCCGATCTGCCGGTACCCCCAGCCGATGATCCGCTCGTTCAAGTTCGGGGCTGTGCCGGTGCGCCAGACCTGCGCGATCAGGTCCGGCTGCAGTTTCCCGATGCTGTACTCGTAATTCCATTTATTGTGCCCGGGATAAAATCTCGACAGGCCCGCATGCCCGCTGTACAGCGCGAACCGCGCGGGGCCGGTTGCGATAGTCCTGTCCATTTTCCCCAAAAAATCTATGGCCGTGCGATGCGCGAAATAGGGGATGCTGCCTGCGCAAAATACGCCGATGCTCGTGTCCGGCGACGTGCTTTTTTCGATCCAGACCCCCAGCCGCATCCAGCCCAGATCGTCATACATATGGTAGCAGTTGCCGGTCAGCCACCGGCGGTAATGGGGCCCTGAAATACAGGCCGTCCAGAGGAGGCACAGGCAGGCGGCGACAGCGCAGGATGCGAACGCCGGCATGCGCGGCGCGGCCCGCAGGATACTGTCAAGCCCGAGGGCGACCAGAATGAACAGGAGGGGAATCGCGGGGGTTACATAGCGGTTGGCATACCCCATCCACTCCCATGCGTCGCCGCCCACGTACACGGAGTACATGAGATGTATTGCGCAGAGGATGCCGAGCGCCAGCGGAAAAAGCACATTTCTGACCGTCCTCTCATTCACCGGCGCGAGCAGGCAGGGGATGAACACGAGCACGGCAGCCAGGTGATCCCGAATTAGTGCCGTGCACATGGCCACCCCGCGCGCGACGCGCTCTTCCAGGGTTACGCCGGTCAGCTTCAGGTAATAGGTATTGGGCAGAACATTCCCGTAATAAAAAAAGCTGAACAGGGCATGGGCGCTGAACGCGAGGAGAAGCGAGGCGGCAAGAACGCCGAAAATTTTCAGGCGGTATCCTTTTTCGCACAGCAGCCCGACGGCGGCCGAAATGGCGAGCGCGGGAGGGATGAAATCGGTTCGTGTCAGGGCCCCCGCGCAGAGCACCGCGCATAAGCACGCGAGCCTGCCCGTGGTGATCTTTTTGATCAAGCGGTAGCCGAGCAGCAGCGCCAGATTGAGAAGCAGCGTGAGAAGTCCCACCTCCATGCCCCGCAGGGTCCAGAAATACAGCGGGTAGTACAGCGCCACGCACGGCACGGCCAGCATCTGCACGAACGGCGAGGCCCCGTGCTCCCGGAGCAGCTGTCTCAGGGCATAGAGGTTGAGCACCAGAATGGCGGCGCACGACAGCATCACCAGCAGC
>CAIRTM010000037.1 GCA_903881505.1 uncultured delta proteobacterium
GATCGCAGTAATGTTGAACGTATCGCCAAGGGCTGCGCCGCTTAAATTCGCAGGATTCCACAGCTTTGAAAGATACACGTCCTGCCCTATCTTGAGAGCGTTGATGTGCGCTGCAACCGCGGCCTTGATCTCTTCCCCGGTCGTTGACAGCCATCCAGCCAGAGCGTCAAGGTTAATTTCAACGTCGATATCAACCTCGGTCGGGCGGTAAAAATGGATGGTTGAGGGGTTGCCTTCGTCATCGGTGACGGTCTGTGTTGTCGTTCCGTCCGTACCGACCCCCGGAGGCTTCTTCAAATAAATCGCCTGTGCTATGTCTGCCGCGTCGCCGCCTTCGACCACAAGCGCGATTGAGTGCGCCGCAACATCGCCCGCGGTCCCGGTGTCGTTTTCATAGCCGGCGTACTGTGTTACTCCGTCAACAGCCGCAACCGCAGCGATAATGCCGTCCATTATCGACTGCGAGGAGATCATCGTTGATATTGTCTGCCGTATGCGGAGCTGGGCGTCGGTTTCAACCGGTGCGCCTTCGACCGCAGCGGCTGCATTTGTTACCGTCAGCCAGCCGCGGACCGGCGTTCCTATGGTTGTAATGGTCCCGATGGCAGCAGATACAGCTCCTATAAGGTCGGCCGTTGCAGTTGCCGTAACCGTGCCACCGCCGCCGATTGTCACCGAGGAAGGCAGGTTCCACTTCTGGCCCAACGTATCCCGGCAAAAACCGTTTGTAATGACCGTTCCTGCAGTCCCGGTCAGCGTCAGGTCGGCGGTCGAATACGACGGCACAAGGCGGGCCAGCCCGTTGATTTTTACGGTGCGCGTGAGCCCGTCACCGATAGCCGTCGCAGGGGACAGGCTGTTATAGATCAGGCTTCCGACCTGCATGGTGTCATAGAGCGCCAGGGCAAAGGCGGAGATCAGTTGCCCGTCCTGGGAATCGGGGTCAATGTAGATATCGTCTCCATAGATGGAGCGGTATGTGTCTTGGAGATCTGCCAGCACGTCGGCAAAATCGGGCACGATCAGGCCGGTTGCGTCAAGGTAGAAAAGGTCAGAAATCGCCATATTAAAGCACTCCGGTAATTTCGGTTTCACCGTAAAGGGTGTTTATTTCTGCGTTAATTGTTCGGCTGCGCGTGTCCCGGTCTTCGATCAGCTCCAGGGAGACGATGGAATCCAGCCCCTGCGTATCGTTTATGCGCTCGCGCATTGCTGGCAGGATCGTGTTCTGTTTGTTCGTTCCAAGCGCAGCCTGCTCGTATGGAGTGCCTTCCAGGATATCTACGAAATATTCACCCTGCCACAGCCGCAGGCGTGTGAGCACTGCCTGTGCTACTGCTTCGGGTGTATCAATGTGAAAATCTGCTGACAAGCTATGACCGCAGCAATAATCACCATCACCGTCAAGTTTCCTGTATTTCATATTTTTACCCGCTAAGCGTTTTGTGGGCTTCCTGTTACGCTGCCAGTTTCCTGATGCTTGTGCGTGGTAAGGTTCACGCCACCACTTGTTATAATTCCGAACGGCTGCTCAATCGTGCAAAGCGCAGTTATTGTGCCACCTATTTGTCCAAGGACTACCGAAGGCGAAACAAGATTAACTGCTGACGTTGAAATTATATCAATCGTGCCGGCGGTATATCCCAGCCTTAAAAAAGTCGTGCCTGCGTTGTCCTGTACTTTAATTTTGGGTGATTTTAAAATCTGTTCTGTGACGGCAGTGATGTTGATTTCGCCGTCAGGCGTGATTTCTAGAAAGGTCGTGCCGTCCTCGTCGCGCAGCTGCACGTTTTCGTCGCTCACATCGTCGAGCACCTTTGCCTGAGAAGCAGGCGCGAAAATGGCGAATCCGTCCGACAGGTCGTGCATGCGCTGCTCAGCCTGCGGTCCGACATCGCCGGTCTGCCACCACGAATCAATGCAGCGGCTCCCGAATACGACCAAGCACTCATCGCCGGCGGCCACCGGGAACGTCAGGGCAAAGCCACCCGCCCGCGGCCAGACGATAGGCACATCGACCAGCAGGGGCATATTTACGTCAGTCTGTATTCCGTCCTGGGCTGTTTGCTTGCCCTGGATAGCCGGCTGAACAGATACGGTCTGGGCGCCGAGATTCACCGCGGTAACGATCCCGGGACATGCGGTCCACATCCCGGCTGCCTTACAATCAAGCGCGGTCCGCAGGATTTCTTCAAAATCGGCTGTACGCTCGTTTCGCCTCATTCATTAGCCTTTACTTTTTTGCCAGCCGGGGCTGTTTCATCTATATCTATGCAGACCAGGTTGCTGTACCAGTCGTTGCCGTGCGTGTCGCCCGTGTGATCAATGGCAATAACCTTGTAAACGCCATCCTTCGAGATAGACGGCGGGGTATTTACAGCCTCGCCCGGTTTTGTTGCCGGCAGGAGGGCCCGCTGGATGTCTTTTTCGTCAATCTTGACCCGCGCGCCGATCCGCAGCATCGGATTCAACAGGCAGCGCACTTCAATCCCGTTTTCAGTCTGCTTCGGCTGTCCGACAAGGCCGGTTTTGCTGTTTAACAGCACCGCCTCTCCTGGCAGTATTTCGGTGTGCTTGACAACCTGAAGCTTGCCGTCCTGGACACTCCAGGAGGCCCCGGCTGTGCGAGCTGACTGCCGCACATAGTCCCGCGCCGGGCCGTACATGACCTTGCCACGGGGAAGCGGCTGGTCGTCGATTGTGTCAATATGGCCAACCTGGACGCCGCCGGTCTGCCGCATTGATACCCCGGCAAAATCAATCTGATCGCGCTGTGTCGATCCAGCCGACAGGGTACCGTTGACAACGGCGAAGTTATAGGCAACATCACCATCGCCGGCAGCAATAAACAGGTATGTATCTGTCCCGCTTTCCCTGCTCTCGGCCGCCTGTTTTATGTTCCCGTCAAAAATAACGCCGTAGTTTGCATCGTAGCCGGCCTGCAGGATTACGCGGGTAAACTCCTTTTTTATGCGCTGCACAGTTTCTGGAGCCATGTTATAGATGGTCATTTCAGCATTGTTCGGCGTCTGCAGGTCGTTTTTCTGCACCTTGAATTTTATGCGCAGACCCTCAAGATCAAGGCCGCTGCCCGCGCTATCGGTAGCGAACAGGTTAACGCGCCGAATGTATTGAAGCCGTGCGGTTTCCATCACTCATACCAACTCGGGGAAGCAAATGGTTCGCTCAGGTCATCCCCGGGACCGTGGGGGACAAACGGTATATATCCCTGGAATGCCCTGCTGTCGTCTGTGGCATCAGGATCAATTATGTGGTAGAGGTCAACCGTCTCCCCCAGATTATCAAGCGACGCGGGTGCGTCATCATCTCCGGCTCCCACAACGTACAGGCTTCCGGGTATCCCAAGATATCGAAACTGCGCGAGCAGATCGGCGCCCGTTACCATGGGCATATCGTTTAAAAGAACCTCCTCAGTGTCTGAGTCCAGTATCGAGAGCACCCACATCTGCATAGCGTCAAACCAGCGGCTTTTCAGGATGACCGATCGTCCGCCGATGGTTGTTTCAAAGCGCTGCGGCGTGTTTGTGAGCGGTATTTTGTAGACGGTTGCTGCCATATATCACCCGAAAATAGCCTGGAGCGCGGAGTTGTTTCTAACCTTTTCGCTTTCCTGTTTTGATGCTTCGCCGGTCTGCTTTTTGCCGGCATTCTCGGTCTTGCCGGTCTTGCCGGGATTTGCCTGCTGCTCCCTTGGCGGAACGCTCACGACCTCGAGGGCTGTTATGGCCACCTCTTGCAGGTCGATTGTAATGTTGAGCATTTTTTCCGTGACGGTGTCATTAACCTGCGTAATCCCGGCGACGAGCATGTTTTGATAGGACCGCTTCCCCGACACGACCTTCATGGGTATCCGGTCTGATTGCATTTTGCGGAATTTGTCGTATATCTCGACCAGCTTCGATGGTTCGTCTGTCCAAGCGATTTTTATTGTCAGCTCGGCCGGCTCCATGAAAGCGTGATCAGTTATCGATGCGCCCTGCTGGACCGGATGCTTCGTGATACTCAGCCTGTCCGTTGCCGTTTCCTCAATGGTAACGTTCGCCTGGAACGCCCCAATGGCACGCTTAGGAAGGAAGTCTGTCAGGGTTGATGCGAACAGGCCCATTTTCTACCCTGTAACCGGCGCAAGGTTGCGCGCGAGGTTCTTGTTTACGGTGTTCTGCCGGTCGGCGACTTCACGGCCGACGGCTGCCGGGTCTCCGGAACCGTTTACGTTGATTGTCGTGTTTGCGTTCATGCTGGCCGTGTTCCCTCCGCCAGCCGTATATCCCGCAGTGGCCGGTACATACGGCGCGCCTGACATCATCCCGAGCACCCTTTCAGCCGCACCTTTACCGAATGCCTTGAAGCGATCCCACAAGCCCAGAAACTTGTTAAGCAGCTCGATTGCCTTTTTCATGTAGGCCGTAAAATCGCCAGTGAAAAACCCCTCGATCAGCGAAAACAGCATCGAGGCAACGTCAAAGGCCCCGCCGAATGCCGTCTTGATAACGTCACCGAGCATGCCGACATACTCGATGGCCAGCTCCATCGCCGGTCCCCATTTGGACCAGTCAATAAGGGCCTCGCCGCCTTCTTTCCAGACCATAAAGTCGTCATATAGCAGGGCAATCGCGGCGGCCAGAGCAAGGACAATACCGATTGGAGAGGCAAGGAAAGCGACATTGAGCAGCTTCCATGCTGCCAGCATTCCCATTATCATGCCAAGCACGCCGTTCGTAGCGTCGTTTAAATCAAACAGCGCGCCCGTGATGCGCAGGATTGCATTGATTATCGCGGTTGTCTTTTCAACGATTTTTGGCAGGTTCGCCATGAGCATATCGTAAAATTTTTTATAGCCGCGCGTGATCTGCGGCATGATCTTGACCGCGATTGCCTCGCGCAGCTCCTTAAAAAGATGCGATATGCGTTTTTGTACGCCGAGCAGTTCTTTTGATGTTTTAATTGCCTTGTCTTTATCAACGCCGAGAATGCGGTTGATATTGTCAAATTCGGCGGTGAGCGCAGACGTGTCCTCGGTGAGCATCCGAAGCATGGACGGGTCAAGGCCGAGCCTGTTGAGAACGCTCATCTGCTCAGGGCGGCTCATGTCCTTGATGTACGCCCCTATTTCGGCCATCATTTCCGTTGTGCTTTTTACTTCGCCGTTTGACTTGCGGACGTGCAGGCCGAATTTTTCAAAATACTTTGCACCACGGCCGACGCCTGTCGCCGCCTGCCCCATTACGTTCGACATGCTTTCAAGGGCGGCGGTCGCAGTCTCGGCACTCGATCCGGTCATTGATGCGATATATCCGAACCGCTCAATGTCGTCGGCTGCAGTGTTTGTACGGTTTGACAGGTTGCCAAGCGTGGAGAGCTGTTTTGCCTCGGCATTTGCAAATGCTGTAATACCGGCCACGGCGCCGGCGATAGCTGTGCCGATCCCCAGCACGGCAACCCCGGCTTTTTGTATCCCGGCGTTGAATTTACCGAGGCCCGCCTCGTCAACCTTAAACCCGAGGCCGACAAGGAACTGTTTTATGACTTCACCCTGTGCCACTATTTATTCGCCTCGTAAAATCTGCGCTCATTTTCGTCGTGGACATCGAGCGCGTCGTTCATCAGCGCAACATCCTCAAGGTCAATCGTGCAGTCCTTGAAGCTTTCATACTTACACATACCGCGCACAGCGGGCCGCAGCAGCCAGTCCTCGCCGTCGGGGAGACTTACCCAGCTGACTGACCGCTTTGTTTCTGGATAGCTCCTTGTAAATCCGACGGCAGTGCGGCGAAAAAACCGGAAAGATTGTACATGAAGGCTTTCGCCGCCAGCTGCAGCATGACGGGCAATGTGATATCCTCAAACATGAGGGTGATTCCGGTATTCACCTGCGCCCAGCCCAGCCCGTCCGGCTGTTTCCTTCGCACGCAGTCCAACAGGCCGAAAACAACATAGTCGGAGTCGGCGTCGCTCAGCTTTGCCAGTGCGTTTGCCAGGGGGGTTAGAACGTCAGCCCCTGCCGACGGTTTCCCGACAGCGGGGGCCAGTTCTGACAGGACAGGAGCAAGCCTACGGACAATATGAAACTGTTTTCGTGCATCAATCTTTCCGCAACGGTATGTGATCCCCATCAGATCAAATTCCATCACAATCCCTTTCTGTTACCCGCTTATCGTCGGGGTTCCAACGCCGAGCACCTGATTGGTCTTTATGGCGTCGAAGGTCCACTCGTTCATGCCGCCCTCTTTGGCGTAGGTTATCGAGGCCCTTTTTTTGAACGCCACCTTCTCGAGGGTGATGATATCGCCGCGGCCGGCGTCGCGGACCGTGATCGTGTTGCGGCCGTGCAGCACCGCGCTCGTGGTCTGATAGTTGTACATGGTCTGCAGCTGGGCATTCACGGGCGAGGTTTTCAGCAGCCTGACCGTCACGGTTGAGGATTCATTGGCGGCCAGGGAGTGCATGCCGTTCCCGTCTGCGCCAATGGTCATGATGTTTTTGTCCTCAACGGGCTCAATGGTAATACCCTCATCCGACACCGCCGCGCCGGCTGCCATGTTGATCGTACCGCCCGGCCCGGAGAGCGCAGCCGATACATCAAGAAAAGAATAAGTGCTCATGTTTTAACGCTCCTTTCGCGTGGTTTATCGGTTCACGTCAACAATGACGTCCATTTCATGAATCGCTCCGGCCAGCTTCAGCGCGATCTGGATCGGGGGCGCAATGCGCTGCTCGCGGTCTGCCTGCGCCTGCAGGGCCATCGGGGCCGAGTAGATGTAGTAGCCGTCTTTGAGGTAGTCACCCAGCTCGATCTGGCCGAAACCGGCAGCATTCCAGGTCCCCGGAGCCACAAGGCCGTTGTTGACCGCTTCCTGGCACACGCCGGCGGCAACGGCAATCAGCATGTTCTGCCCGGCATCGGTCTGGGGGATCTTCGTCTTGCTGGTGTAGAGCAGGTTATACTCGGCGGTCTGCAGCGCGTCCTGGAACCAGTCCAGCCCGTGCCGCTCGTCGATATAGGAACCGTCGCACATCACGCCGTACTGCAGGATCGCCGTATCGTTCTGATAGGCGGCGAAGACGTTACACTTCTTGGCCTCGAGGGTCAGGGCCTGCGTCTCAGTCAGGTTTTCTGCCGTAATGCCGGGCATCTGTTTATACATCAGCGTAATGGTTGAGCGGTTCGCGCTGAAATTGACGCTGAACGCCCTGCCGAAAACGGAGCAGGCGGCATTCGCATTTGCGCTGTATACGCAGAATGTGCGGGCATATTCAAGCGCTTCGAGCTGATAGGCGATATCGGAGGTGTAGACCGATTCGGGGGTGTTCGCGTCGGTCTCGGTCACGCCGTACATCCTGGCGGGGGATGCCGCCTCAACGTAGGCTGCATTTGCCAGGATCTGTGCGTCTGACAGCGAGTTTGTAACGGCGAATCCCAGCCCGTACCATGCGCCGGACTTGTCGCACAGGTCGGCAATCGCAGCAACGGGCTCCTCGGCGGCATATCCGGGCAGCTCAAGCAGACCCAGCGCTGAAGTTCCCTTAATGATTCCGCTGATTTCGGTCCCGGCTCCACCGCCCGCGGTAAGGAATGCGATGGAGGAATTGACGCCTGTCGATGCCGACGAGATAATAAACTTTTCGCCGTCCCATTCGCAGTTTGCACCGGTGAGCGCCGTATCGATAACAGTCGCACAGCCCGACAGCGTAGTGCAGGAATGGAAGTCAAGGCTTGATATCCTGTCCGGGGTTGCATCGCCGTCAATGGCGATTTTAAACTCACCGTCTGTGATTGCCTTCAGGGACGCGAGAAGCGCGGCCTGCGCGGATGCTGCCACAACGCCGCAGTACAGGGCGCCTGAGGTTGCGGCCTGCAGCCAGCGGCCGATCATCAAGGTCTCAGGCCTGGGCGACTGGCCGAAATACAGGGCAGCGGCAAGATACTCAGGTGCGCTTGTCCCGAAGTCGTCTGCCACGCTGTCCAGGTCGGTGTATGAGCGGTAGCGCTCATAGCCGTTGATAATGGCAGAATCTCCGATAATCATCAGGGTTCCGAACCCGCGCCGCGCTGCTGCGATAGGCGACAGGTTCACTTCACAGCGCACAAGGCGCGAAGGGTTGAGGGTTGCAGTCATTGCATTGTCTCCTTATGTTGTGGGTATCTCAGTCTCAAAATCTGCGCTGTTTATGTCACCGACAGCCTGCACGAAAGATAAAACACGATATGTGCGCTCGGCATGCCGTCTGAAAGTCAAGGTTATGTCGGCCCTGTCATACCAGCGATCACCTACCAGCTCAGGCACGCGGGTCACGTTTGAAGCCGCGGCAAAGGCCATGCCGGCCAGATATAGCTGCTCGCGGTTCTGCCCAAGCTGCAGCGCGTCCCGGATGTTGAGCGCGTACAGCATGCAGCTCGGACCGTACACCTGGACCAGGACCTCAATACTGTCATGCGTTGAAAGCCGGGCCTGCTCGGTTGTTACCTGGTCCTCTGTGATTTCCTCCTGCGCGAGGTATGACTGCCCGGCCTCGGGCGTAATGTTCTGGATGCCGAAAGCAATCCAGTTTACGGTCGGCTCAGGGATCGTCGGCGGCGTCGGCTGCCACAGTGCGCGGATCAGGCCCAGGGTTCCGCTGATCCCCGTAATGCCGGCAAGAATGCTGCGCAGCAGGCTGTCCAGGTCGCGGCCCTCGTTCGGCGCCGTTACTGCCTGCAAATACCCGCCGGTTGCGCTGGTGTTGTCTGCCATTTACGCCGTCCGTTTCCTGATAACATAGGTGATGCTATTGAGCAGTGACCCGGTAACGCGCAGGATCGCGGTCCCTTTGAACCCTTTTGCCTTGCGAGCCCGTACAGTCGGACTGTCCGAGGGGTAGTTCCCCAGGGCTTTAATTTTTGCCTTTACCTTCGACACTGCCAGCAACCCGGCTTCGTCCAGGCCGCGCGTTGCACGCTTTGGGTTTGTCAGAGTTTCAATGGCCGCAGCCCTCAGCCGTTTGAGGCATTCGGGCTCCGCTTCTTTCACGCCGGGGATCAAAAAAGGCCTGGGCGGGATGTTGAGCGCTGCGCTGCCGAACTCGTTCTGATAGCCAATTTGCGCATTGCCGATTTTTGCGTCATCCTTGCGCGGGCTTTTTTCGGCCGGTATCCCGATCAGTACCTCGTTTGCCTCGAGCGTCTTGATTGCCCTAAAAACCTCTTTTGTCCTGTCGATTGTCACGCGGGCGCCCTTCATGTGAAAATAGCCCCCGCGCAAAACAGGCGTGACAGGTGCTGGAACTGCCGGCCGTATGACGTCGTTTCGTATCCCGGCTGCTTTGTCTGGCTGGTGTCCTGAGAGGTAGCAACACCGCCGAAAGTGCCGAGGATGAGGTAATGGGCGGCCACGAGGTGCACCGCCCTGGTCCTCATATCGCCCCACATGTCAGTGCTGACCAGCTGCTCGGCAATGGTGCCGCAATTGGCAACTGAGGCCGCAATGTAGTCAGTGGTGGACGCAAACTCGGGGAACTCCGTGCGAAATGCTGCGCTGTCCATTACCTGCGTTTCCTTCCGCTGGCAGGCTTTTTATCAGCCACCGGATCGGCCTGCACTTTTTCAATGTCGCCGTTTGCGACAAGGGATTTAAATTCATCCAGTCCGGCAACCTCTGCCGAGACTTCATGCACGCCCGGGTTAAAGCGCAGTGCCGGGTCAAAGTTAAACTGCCGTGTGCTTTTAAATGTTGCTTTCACCAGGAGCCCACCTCTCCTATCCCTACCGGTTAAAAAGGGAAGACCGGGGAAGCTGTGGCCGCATGGGATGGAGCACGCGCCACAGCCTTATCCCCCCGGACAGGCAGCCCTTAGTAACCGTAGGCGAAGTAGCAGGCCTCGGGTTTCACAAACTCCACCGTGCCGAAGCGGCAGTAGTAGATCGATACCTGGTTGAGGCCGATGTTCTGCACGGGCAGCGAGAGCAGAACGGACCGGGGCCAGCGGACCACGTCTTCGCGCTTGGTGTAGGCCACCATGCGGTCGGTCGTTCCGGACGCGATGGACGCCAGCTCGCGGATCGGCACGATCTCAAGCGGCTTGCCGTTCATGCTGTTGGAGAGGCTGTTTTCAGCCAGGAACTTGGCAAGGCTCATGCTGCCGTTGTCCAGCTTGCGGCTCAGCAGGTAGGAGAACTTCGCCGGAGCAAGGCCGAGGCGATCCGGGCACATCGTGTAGCCCGTTGCAGCCCAGCAGGCGGCAAGGACGGTGTTGATGTCGGTCAGCACTTCCTCGTCCGTCTTGGCGGTCCACAGGCGGGACGTTGAACCGGCATTATTGGCAACCTGCGACTCGGTGACGAGCGTTGAATTGCACAGGCCGTACACGCCGGCTTTCGTATCGCCCAGCATGGTCATGCCCTGGCTGTCGAGGTTCAGCTTCAGCTGCAAAGCGCTGAACAGCTGCGGATCGAGCGGGCGGCCCAGTTTCTGCGCCTGCGCCAGCTCAACAACGCTTTTCTGCACCGACTGGCCCCACAGGAAGGTCTTTGCGGTCACGCGCTCCGAGTCCACGTTCACGCCGGGGATCTCGGTTGACTTGCTGGAGATGAACGACTTGCCGGTTGATTTTTCGCCGCCGGCGGCATAGAAGTTCAGCCGGTCGAAGGCGGTCGTCTCGTCGGCAACGTCCAGATCCACGACGTCGATATCGCGTGCGAACGGGAACGATGCCATCGGCTCATGCAGGACCGGATCGAGGCGCTGCAGCTCGTTTGAGAAAAACACACCGGTCGAGTCGATGGTCGCCCGGTCGATGGTTGCATTGTCTTTGAAGAAAATCTTTTTACTCATGGTTTTAATCTCCTTTGCGCTGTGGGCGTTAGATGTTGTATGCGATTTCAGCGATGTTGTTGGCATCCTTCGCGCCGGTGAAAAACGCGCCGGGGATTGCTTCTGTCGTCAGGGAAACAACGGGCGAGAACTTATCGCCTGCCGTCATGGTCCCGGCTGCCGTGATCGTGAAGGTCAGGCCGGCTGCGGTGTACTCGGTGCCGACAACGGCGTCCTTCAGGCGGTTGCCGTTCGGGTCGATCACGGAGCAGGCTGCGGTCTGCGACGTGGACAGCAGCGTGATCACGTAGGTGCCGGGAACGATGACGGTCGCGTCTGCGACGGTGCAGGCAATCGTGCCGGTTCCGGTGCCGACGATGGTCGGGTTCGTCACGGCCGCAACAGCACCGGCCTCAATGCCGCCCTGGTAGCGGGTTGAGGATGTAGCAGCTAGACGCACATACACCTTGCCGCCCTTCGCGGCGGTGCCGTACTGCACGCTCACGGCGCAATAGCCGGAGCGCAGACCGTTCACAACCGCGGGATACACGGGCGGGGTGGCGGTCAGAATGGCCTCGTTGCTTGACGCGCCGGGGACCTGCGGGAAGGGCCGCACGATAAAGCCGTATGTGTCGGCCGCGCGGTCGGTGTCAACGAGCCCGGTGATGGTGTCGCTTGCGTCGATCTGGAACGGCAGGCCGTACTTCGTCAGCGGCAGGGTTGAGGACTGCATAAATGCGTCAACCACTGCCCCGGAGCGGGTGATCGCGCCAGCAGGCGCAACGGGGATTGTGCTGGTAATAACCTGATTTGCCATTGTCTTGTCTCCTTGTGTGCTCTTGGTTTTGTTTACAGTTTCGGAACAGGGAACATCTCTTTTGCCCGATCGTTCAGGCGCTTGTGCTGCGATACGGGAGCAGGCGCGTCGTTCGTCGGAGCTTTCGTTTCTGCCAGGCGTGCCTTGCGCTGTTCTTTCAGCAGCTCGGACGCGGCGACAAACAGCTCGATGCTGTCAAACGCCGGAGCCTTGCCGCAGGAAAGCGTGTCGATGATCGCCTTGCCGTCGGTGGTCGCATAAGCGGCTTTCAGCGCAGACGGGATAATGTCGGCCGAGGTTGCAATGCCGGGAGCCAGTATTTCAGCGCGTGACATGGTCTCAGCATCCGGTACACTGTCGCCGGTGGGAGTTGCGGGAGGAGCGGGCTCTGCGGTCAGCCTGTTGATCGCTTCCTCAAGCACCGCGATACGGTCGGAATAGCGGCCCATTTCCTCACGGCATGCGTCAAGCTGCAGGCGCATATCGTTTACAATGACCGATATGTCAGCTGCATCCTGTGCTGGCACTGCAGGATCAGGCGGATCCCCTGCTGCAGGAGGATCACCCGCGGGCGGGTCTGCGTCATTGGTCGGCTGCGCGGGCGGTTCTGCCTCGTCAACAGCAGCATCAAAAGCGGAAAACCAGCTCCTGAGCTGTTCTTTCAGGCCTTTCAGTTTTGTCATGCCTATCTCCTTGAGCGAAATTTGATCTTGTATGGCGCACTCGCTGCCGCAGCGGCCGGCAGGCACAAGTGCGCAGTGGTTGCCAATGATGCTCGTCTGGTGTCCCTGGCCGGGTCCGTCTGCAACGTATTGCGCGTCGTATCCGAGCGACACTTCACGCAGGCCGTTGCGGATTGCAAAAATTGCCTCGGCGTCAGTTATAAGCAGGTCTGCCATGAGCTTGTCGTCGTCCGGGCTTTCACCTGGTCGCACGTTCTGGATCACGCCGGCTGCGTACAGTTTCCAGTTTTCCGGGGTGATCATTTCCGTGGGGTGCAGCAGCGTGACCGGCTTGCCCTCAAAGGACGCGATTGTAACGGCGTCGAAAAGGACCTCAGGCGCGCGCGAGACAACAACCTTGCCGGCCGGGGCGTCAATGATTGGCTGTCCGTTTTCGTCGGTCAGTTCCTGTGCGGAATAGATCAGCTGGCCGGTGCGCGCAATAGGCACATTTCGGCAAAGGAGGTATCCCTCCGGGGTCTCCTGCTGGTTCTCGCTGATGAATGCTGTGGTGTAGTAGTTCGGCATTTTGGCCAAAAAAAAACCGCACAGCAGGCGCGAAGCCTAAACTATGCGGTGTGTTCGGTATCCCCTAAAAACAGGGGCGACATTAACCGGCTATATTCACTTTTTTGTTAAAAAACCAAACCTTTCTGTGCTGCGTTAATTCACCCTTAGCACACATTTTGACACTTTGTCAACCATAAAATGGAAAGAATGACATTTTTTTTCTTTACCCGTCCTCGTCAACCTCGATCCAGTCAGGGGCGTGATCGTAGTAGATGCACTGGAATGGCGTCGCGTTCTCGCCCTCCTTGAAATCGAAAAACGTCGTGCAGTGGTAGCACATGCGGCCCGGGCATTGCGTGCACTTGTACATCCTGCCGACGATATTCAGACCGATTACGTTCCCGGGTGACACTATCTGACCTCAACCTGTTTTGTGATTTTCGCCACCTGTCCGTTGTTCAGGTGCACCGTGATATTGCCGGTGTCCCCTGCTTGAATTATAGCCAATTCCATAAAAATTTTCAGGACTTCTTTTCTGATATCGGGCTTTTCGACGATATTCACCACGCGCGAGCAGCTCATTCAGTGCCCTCATCAACAGGTAACAGGACAGGCTCAGGATAACAGCGGCAGTTCGGGAACTGACCCGGGTGATGGCTCTCGCCGTCAGATAACGTCGGCGGGCTCGACCAGGAGAATATCTCGCCGGCGTCTGAGCGCTCGGCCATTTCGCGGTGGCTGTCACGCACGACCTCATCCTCCATCGTGCGCCAGTAATAGCCGGTTGATCCTACCGATTCAGCCCTTGCCTGCGTGAGCATGCTGTTTGCCTTGGCCGTCTCTGTCCGGGCGATCACGCGAGCCCGGCCCTCGGTAACATCGCCTGCCCGCTCGATGTCTTTTGCGATCTCCTCGGGCCTCAGTCCCGCAACCATCCCGGACCGTGCCCGTTCCTGGGCCCATTTCCCCGCCTCGGTCGGTATGGACTTGATAAGCTGCACCTGGGAGGCCTGCAGCTCGCGCAGGCGCTTTCCTACGGCATCATCGGCAACAAGGCCGCGCAACCCCCTGAATATCGCCTTTGACTGCGCCTGAAAGGCTCTGCGTGCGTCGGTGTCGATCTTTGCCAGGGCGCGGGAGACGAGCTTCTCAGCCCAGGGTCCGAGCGCCTCAGAATAAGCCGCCAGGGCAGCAAGCATCTTCGCGCCCGATGCACCCGAGGCCAGCGTTGAAGCGTTGCTCTCAACGATAACACCTGCCATACGGGCGACCTTTTTCAGCTGCTTTTCCAGTTCACGCTCGACGCCTTTCGGCGTTGCGTATGCCGGGCGCTTCTTTGTCGGCTTCTTACGCGGCATCTAAGTCACCATTAGCAGGAACGCCATGCGCTACCGGATCGGCCGGCGGTGGAGTCTCTATCACCGGCTCAGGTGGTTCAGCCTCAGCCTCTTCGATTTCCTCCTGGCTGATCGTTGAAAAGATGCCCGTTTCCTCGCTCGATTTCTTGAGCTCTTTGAGGGCCGTCGCCTGACCGATAATCCCGGCGTCGGAAACCTTGACAACAGCGTCAGCAACAGCCTGAGCGGCCGTCGCCTTTTCCTGTTCCGTTGTCTGCCACAGGGGATTGAAATCAAAGTCAAAATCCGCCGGCAGCGGCTGACCAAAAAGCGACATGCTTGAGCACTCAAGCAACAGGTGGATCGGCTCTCGCAGGCGCGTTTCCTGTTCGCTGGATATGCCGTCGTAATAGTTGCGGGTATCGCTTTCACCCGTTGCGTTCATCCCGGCGGGCGCCTGGCCAAAAACCTTGGTGGCCGGCATGCGGCCGGCTCCGCACAGCTGCTGCCCGAACTGCGTCATCATATCCGACAGCCCTGCGAACGTGTAGGAGTTGTAGGCGACCTCGTCTGTTTTGTCCAAGAGCGTAACACCCTGGGAGTTCTCCATCAGGGCCGTATAAAGCCACGCTGTTGTCATGTTTTCCTGTGCCTTGCTGCCGGCCGCGAGCACGTCACGGAATCCGTCAATTTTCACCGACTTTACATGTGCCTTGCGGATCAGGTCTGCAGAGCCAATCGTCGCCTGGTCGAATGACAGGAGCCGATCATGGATACGCTCAACGATGGACGCTCCCCAGTACTGTTCAGTCACAGCTTCATCGCCCGGCAACTCGATGCCGATCATGCGCACGCAGCGGCTGTGGTGCACGGTCTCAACAGCTTTTCCCGCGGCCGTTATCAGGTAGTATTCAGGCAGCCCGATTTTCGGACCTGTCTTTATGCGCCGTACTGGATCAGGCTGCACCTGGTGACGGTCATACACAAGCAGGCCATTAAACTGGCCCTTGCCGATCCGTCTGATATCAAGCGGAGTCGCGGTTTGCTGGCCCTCGATGTTAATCACGCCCAGTGCCCCGCCGTACAGCCTCGCCCAGCGGATCAGGTCGGTGATGGCTTTCCACAGCCCGGACCGGACCAGGTACCGCTGCAGCTGCGTCGCCTTATCCTGGTCAATTTCGCCGGTCAGGGTTATCCCCTCGCGGGTCATGTCCTCGGCTACGTAGTCAACCATGGCGCCGACGACCCAGTTCGTCCTGTAGGCTGCGGTGAGCTGGTCCTTGTCTTTCGTCAGGCCGCTGCGGACGTAGGTCCCCTGTGACATAACCGTGCCCGACGACGTTGAAAGCGCTGCGGCTAGGTTCTGGTAGCCGTCGATGAACGCCTTTTTGATTTTGTCGATTGCCGTGCCTTTTTTATTCTTCATGCGTAAACTCCTGGTTAAATGATGTTTTCCCATGCCGCGGCCTTATCGCCTGCCAGCATATCCATAATCGCGTCTATCATCGGGTCCACCTGGTCATCGTGCGCGTGTGACATATCAGCGGCGAACGACTCACACTCTGCTAAAAAATCAGACGTGAATGGCGCATCAACAGGCAGGCACACGCTCCCGGCCTCGATGTAGCCGAGCACATCGCAAACCCTGGTATATTTGTCCCGATCGCGCTCGATCCCTTTGACCGGGATGTTGCCCTTGCGCCGCACGACCTGGATCAGCCCTGTCCCGGATGACTTGTCTTCGACTTTGAGAGACCGCAGCGCACCGAGGGCATTAATGTCACGGTCGCGGCATTTCGCCCAAAAGGTAAGCGCCCGGGACTCGAGGTCCGGCGCCTCCCACTTTCCCCGGATCATATCGAGCAGATAGATTTTCCCGTCAATCCCGCGGCCCCACTCCTCGAAAACGCTGTAATCGTTTGCCTCTTTGGTTTTCTGGGCGGTGTCGCCGTAAACGATCCGGTATTTGATCTGCGGCAAAACCTTGTACAGTTTGAACCAGCTGCCCTTAATGATGTTGCCGCCGCGTACAATGGGGCGCTGCTGCAACTGGCCGGCAGTTGCAACCGATCCCAGGGCAGTCTCCAGCGCCTTAACTGCGTTTTCGTTAAACCGCTCCGGGAACAGCAGTTCGCCGTCTTGGGTCCGTGGATCCCCTGGTCCGACGACATGCCTTGAGCTGCCGGGCTCGTATCTCATTGGGAAGCAGACATGCTCATAGCCGAGCTCAATAGCAACATCTGAGACATCGCCGACGGCCAGGCGCTGCATGATAATCACGACCGCGCTGTCGTCGTTATTCACGCGAGAAGGCAGCGACTCACGGAACGTCTGGACGTCAGCCTCAAGCCTGGTCTTGCTGTTTGCATCATCAACGCTGTGCGGATCGTCAAGCAGAATCCTGTCGCCGCGTGAGCCCGTCATTGAGGTGAATGCCATTGCCTCACGGAATCCGGTCCTCGAGTTCTCAAACTTCGTTTTTGCGTTCTGGTCACCGGTGAGCTCGACTGGCCATAGTCGCTGAAACCAGCCCGACTGTATCAGCCGCCGGCACTTTGTATTGTCCCTGACCGCCAGATCCTGCTTATGCGCGGTCCCGAGATAGCGTAAGTGCTGCATGTCTTTCGGCCCCCACTCCCAGGCGGGCCACAGTGTTGACACCAGCAGGCTTTTCATTGTTCCGGGGGGTACGTTCATCAGTAGCCTTTTAATCTGGCCGGCTGTTACGGCCTCAAGATGCTCACATATCGCGTCTACAACCCAGCCCCACTTGAGCGGTGTTACCGGCTCGATTACCGGCCAGGCCTGCCGAACAAAATCTGCCAGAGACCTGCTACATAAATCCCTCTCAAGCGCTTCGGCATACTCATTGACTATCTGCATTTTTGAGCGCTGCGACTATCTCACGAAGTGCCTCTGTTGAAATTTTTGAAGTATCAAGAACCTTTGCCGGAGACATACTGCCGTCTGATGATGAGTGGTCGAGCTCTGTTTTGTCTTTCCATCCGAAGTTGTTTTTTAAATTAAAAATCGAAATTACCGGAACATACTTTCCGGTGAGCGCCATTGTTTCTATATGGTTTTCGATTATGCTTTTTGCCTTTTTTATAGTGTCAAAAAACTCCTCTTTTTCCTCGTAGTTAACAAGCGTTTGCCGTGATGTATTCAGCGCTATAGCAAGCCCTGTAATGGTCAAAGGAATTTGTTTTTTATCGCAGGCTTTGAAGTATGCTTCGATTTTTTTTTGTAGATCCGCAACGGTTTTAAACTTCAACGGCCTGCCGGTCTTTTTCTTTGCGTTCATTCCAAACACACCCTTCTCAGATACGTATCATTTGCACCGGTCACGCGGCACAGCTCAACGAAGGACCAGCCGCACACTGTCTAGCGGCCGGAGATCACCTGCCGTGCCGTATAGCGCGCCGTGTCGCTGACATGCTTGCGACTGCTGCCTGCATAGTTTGAGACTCCTGACACATCTCCGACTGCATCACAACACAGCTGCAGCACGGTTGACGCGCACCAGCGGCGCATCTCAAGTATTGAATCCGGTAGAGGATCGTCAAGTAGCGGCGACACGGTCGGGCGTTCTGAAAAAGGCTGCGAGTATTGTCTCGGCATTATTTCAACCCCAGATACCATTCCCGGATTAGTATCGCGTCGGCCTCGTTGTCGTCTGAGCCCTGATAGCCGAACCTTTCACGCGCAACCGCCAGCATTTCCTCTTTGTCGGCGTTGCCCTTGCCGGTAGCCCAGCGTTTAACATCGGCCGGCTGGACGTAGAGCAGCTTGATGTTTTTTACAGCACAAAACAGCTCCACTACTGCCCGGAATTTATGGCTTGCCTCGACGGCAGACTTCCCCCTGGTGAATCCTGCTGCGTCTTCACAGACTATAAGGTCCGGGAAACCCCATGTGTCACAGTGGTACTGCAGAGAGGTGTTGGCGTGTAGTAGGCGGAAGTGTTTCGGCTCTGCCGGCCGTGACTTGGTTTTGGTTTTAGTCTGAAAATTCCAAGTACCGCTTGAGCGCGATCCGTTTAGCATGTGTGCCCAGCCTGCATGTGTCCCAGGGTCGATTGCGAGGATCATATCCCGACAGCCTCCTTAAGAGCGGCCAGGCCCTTTTTGTGTTTTTGTGATTTTGCGATATTGTCGGCCTCGAAGTGGTTGGCTGAGTACTTCTGCAGGAGAACTCTTCCGTAGGTGTATGGGTTTTCAATCACGAACTTCGCGCTGCCGTTTGAGCCTGATTTGTCGTTGAGGTGTTTTAGCAGGTATTGTCCTGTGTCCAGGTATGCCTTAGGGTGCCATCGCTGATTCTGGTTCTGCCGCAGGAACTCGTGGGGGTCAAACCCGTCTCTTAACCCGAGCAGTTCTTCAAAGAGACCTGAGACCTGAACCGCAAGGTCCGGCTCGGTTTCAATTTCAGGTTCAGGTTTAAGCTTAAGCTTAGGTTTAGGTTCAGGCTTAAAACAAGGGGATACCTTAGGTTCCTGTGGTGTCGTCTTGATATCCTTGTGGTATCCCTGCGGTATCCCTGTGGTATCCGTGGAGTGCCCTTGTTGTGTCTCTGTCGTATAAGTATCTATCCAACCTATTGATTTTGACGAGACAGCGGCAAGCATTTTAGCGACAAGGGGCTCAGGCATACATGTTTTTATGGAAATAGCCTCTGAGTCGAGAGGGTTTCCGTCCGGCTTGCCGTTTTCGCTAAGGATTCCTAATCTCGGTTGGCTCTGCTCTGATAAAATCATGATCAGGGCTACAAAACAGCCGTACATTGCCGGGCCGTCTTCCATCCTCAGGAGCCTTTTGTACCCTAGCCCCTGCTTGAGCGGCAGGGTAAAATTACCTCGGTTTTTAAACGTGCGGGTCTTTGCGGTTTCAAAGAACTGATCCCAGTTTAATACCTGCAGCAGCTCAGCCATACACCTATGCCTCCTTGGTTTGCCCGTGGAAAAAGGGTAGGCGGAGGGCCCTGGGGCAGCAGGGTTCTTCGGTCCCGGATGCGCGTCCGGGCCTATCCGCCTGATTTGCGGTTGCCGGGCTGTGCCGGCGGGGGGCCGCAAAACTGTATAAATCTGTATTCATGTCTTGCAAATAATTTTTTCTAATTTTTATGTTTTGCGGCCCTGAAAGTCAGAACCTATACTGTCAATCATGGATACTAAAACGGCAGGCCGCATGTCGGCCAGGTGCGCACCGGTGTTGCGGATCACCGCCGTCTCTATCCACTGTGAACGCGAAAGCCTGAGTTCTGCAGCCAGCAGGTCAACAACTTCCAATAGGTCGGAGGCAATCGTTATGCTGATGTTTTCACGCGGGGCCGATGTGCTCATGCGGCGGCCTCTTTTGCGTTTATACCAAGCAGTTCATCTGCCCGCACAACACCACTGGTTTCTTTCTGAATGGCGAGCGCGAGATCAACGCCTGGGCGCTGGTTGTACAGGATTATCCTGCGGACCATTGAATCCGAGCACCCCAACCGCTTCGCAAACGAACCGGGCTTTAAATTATTCTTTTCAAGGTATTCTTTTAGGCTCATGTCTATGAAGTATATTCATATAAACTGTCTTGTCAAGAGGAAATATGAAAAAGCTTCATATTGTTTTTAGGCAAAGAAGTTTATATAACGCTGATATGAGAAAAATCGGCGAGGCTGTAGCGGAAAGGATTAGGCTTTTAGGGCTTATTCGTGCGCATGTCGCGCGCGAGCTCGGTATGGATGTCGGACAGTTTTACCACTGTCTGACCGGAAAGGTTAACTTTACGCTGGCTCAAGTTGAAAGGCTTTCTGAAATCCTTGGTGAAAAATACATCACGATCCCTGGAGAGGAGGACAACCTTTCGGTAATTCATGTGCCGGTCTTTAACGGTGGTGCCGGCCAACCGTCACACTGGACCGACGAAGGCTATCCGGAAGGGCACGCCAGCCAGTATGAAAGTATGCCGGCCGGGTCAGTCGGCAAGCATGCCTTTGGGGTGCGCGTGCATGGCGATTCAATGGAGCCCAGTGTAAAGGCTGGCTGGATATGTATTGTCGATCCTGACCGTGAACCAGTCACGGGAAAGATAGTTTTTTATACAAACTGGGACACGGAAGAGCGCCTTATTAAGCGGCTGCAGCGCACCGATGCCGGCCCGATCCTTTTGAGTGACAACCCGCAATATCCTCCGGTACAGCCGTCCGGGCGGTATAAAATTTTTCCGGTGGTAAGGGCTTCCATTGACGCAACAGGACTTTAAAAAACAGGACTGAAAAATGGCGAATATTCCCAAAAAGGTTATTGATCGTTTTGTAAAGGCTGTCCCAAAATTCCAGAAAGTTCTGCAGATTGCAAAGGATCGGGACATTAACGAATCCGACACGGTCTCTGTTTTAAATGATATTTTTTCAGAGGTGTTTGGATATGATAAATACCTTGAAATTACCAGCGAGCTCGCGATCCGCGGGACCTACTGCGACCTTGCGATTAAGATAGACGATAAAATACATTTCCTGGCCGAGGCCAAGGCTGTTGGCATGGACCTTAAAGAGGCCCATGTTAAACAGGCAATCGACTACGGCGCTAACCATGGCGTCCAGTGGGTTATTTTAAGTAATGCGATCGAGTGGCGCCTGTATAGAATACGCTTCGAGCAGCCTATTAATTTTGATCTTGTTGTCTCTTTTAAATTCCCTGAGATCAACGCCCGCGAAGAGAAGTACCAGGACATTCTTTTCCTTTTATCAAAAGAGGGTATAGGGAAAAACGTTAAAGAGGCCCACTATGATAAAGTCCAAAGCGTTAATCGTTATGTGATCGGGAACCTGCTGCTCGGAGAGCCCGTTATTACTGTCCTGCGTCGCGAGCTCAAGCGGCTTGCCGATGGCATAAAAATAGAGGCCGGCGAGATTGAGAATATAGTAAGGTCTGACGTTTTAAAGCGTGAAATAGTCGAGGGCGACCAGGCTGAAATCGCCGCGGCAAGGGTTAATAAATTCTACAAAAAAACTGTCAAACGTCCGCCTCGCAAACCGGCTGCAGGGCAGGCCGTTGAGACAAAAGAACCAGAACAGCCGACAGTATCTGTGACAGAAAAACTTTTGGGCTCATGCGGCAGCGAAGACTATAAGTAGCCGTAATAAAGCTCAAAACACACCCTGATCTCAACCGGCACCGGATTTAAGTCGCCGGTATTAATATCTGCGTCACCGGATTTATCCAGTATCTCAATTTCCCTGCAGATCCATTCCAACGCATCAGACATAGCGGTCACCCGATAGGTTTTTCTACCCATAGTCGCATCTTGGCTAAAAACCTTCCGTTTTAAGCGCAATATTTTTTTGTGCCTTGATATGAAAATAATTCATATTTCCTCTTGACATATCCGATAATATGAATATACTTCATAAATATGAGATCGCCGCAGTGGCGACAGGGCAGACAGACACCATGGAGGGCAGGACATGGGACAGGCAGCATTTCAAAAGGCAGGTGACAGTATGGATAACAAGGTCTCGAGGGAATGCCGGCGCGGTGCTTTTGAGCAGCGGCCAATGACGTGGACCGAGCGGGTTGAGGACTATTTCTTAAAGCGCCGCACAACCGGGGCGACGCCAGAGGATTGCATGTGGGCGTTCGGTGTTATCGAGGGATTCCACCTGCAGAACACGATCAAGCCGCGAATATCGGAGCTGCTGAATGCGAAGGTGTTGGTGGAGACCGGCGAAAAGCGAGAAACGCGCGCAAGCCGCGAGAACAGCAAGGCCGGCAAGAAGCACAAAAAAACCTATGCCGCCGTGCTGGTCCACCGCGACTGGGCCGGCCGTGACTACCTGCAGCACACAGATCAGCCGGCCCTGTTCGGAGACGGCGAGCTCGGCCGCAGCTCAGCGGCCCGGCATTTCCCCGGGTGATCGCCATGGCAGAAAAACCCGACTACCGTAAAACCTATGTGTTCTGCAAAGGCAAAAACCAGTACCGGCATTTTGGCGTATGCATCAAGTGCGCGCGTCATGCCAAGTGCAAAGACTATCAGGCATTCAAGGAGGCCAACGCATGAAAGAAAAATTTGAATTTTGTCCCCGTATCAACAGAATACCCGCGAAAGAAGAAGCCGGAAGAAAGGTGATAAAGCTCGGCGCGCTGCACGGCCACGCCCTGCACGCAACAGACGACTCGCGGCCCCTGCGCGGACTTGTCCCGGCGGTGATGGGCAAGAAGGTTGTCTATGTGTCCTGGTATCAGCGCAGGCACGCTATCCCGCAGTTGGCGGCAGAGGTGGTCGCATGAAAAGGGCACTCATTACAACGGTAATCGTTGCAATCATGATTTTGGTGGCGCTGCAGATCACCATCCCGATTATCGACAATGCCCAGGCGAAGTACAGCGCCAAAGACCGGCAGGCATTTTGTTTGCTGCGCGAACAGAGCGCGCAGCAGTAAATATCAACCAGGAGAAGGAGAAGGGCATGAACGCAATTGCAAACATCGGTCAGAGGGCCGCGGCGATCGTCGCGGGCGTTAAACAGGAAATTGAACAGGCAAAAAAGGACAAGTGGAATGTGCTTATCTCTGAGGACATCCGGCCGGCATCGGAGATGTTTTTGCCGCACCTGTCAATCGTGCGGTTAAGCGCCGATCCTGACGCCGGGGATTTTTACTATCCAACCGACGCTAAGGGTAAAGGAAGAATTACCTATAACGCCATGAAAAAGCTGGCCGCCGAGGCCGGTATCCAGTGGGTCCCCGAGCAGGAGGGTATTGTCCAGAAGGAAGAGAATTACGTAGCATTCCGCGCTGTCGGCCGCAGGTTCACGAGCTCCGGGGAGGTCCGGCTGCTGGCCGGTTTTTCAGACAAGGACATGCTGATTAAAGAAGAAGAGCTCAAGGGCGCAGGCAAAACCGAGGCCGCAATGAAAGCCGAGCTCCGCAAAGAGCGCAACTTTTGGATGCGCAAAGCCGAGTCCGGCGCCCGCGCGCGAGTAATCAAGGGGTTTATTCCTCTTAAGGCCGCATATTCCCGCGAGGAAATCGAAAAGCCGTTTGTTGTGCTCAGATACATTTTTTCGCCAGATATGCGCGACAGGGTTATTAAAGCGCACATCCTGCAGGCAGCAACGAATGCCGTAAGTGGAGTCTTCGGCCCGGCTGCAGGCCACGCAGCCCTGCCGGCAGCCGACAACGTCCAGGAGGCCGACTTCCGCGAGCTGGACCCGACAGCAGCGCAGCAGATCCCCGAGGCTCCGGATCTGAGCGAGCAGCCCGAGCCGAGCAGCCTTGAGATCGACTTCCAGAACATGCCGGCAGACGAGCAGGTCGCATGCCTTCGCCGCATGATTAAATCAACAGGATACGACATTGCAAAGCGTCCCGCGCACCTGATGAAACAGGCCGAGCTGTACACGGCAGCCGAGCGCCTTGAGTTTTTCCGCATTCTCTCGCCGGCTCCAGCGCCAGCAACTCCGACAGCAGTCGGATTCTAAGGAGGCCGTTATGAGAGTATTACACTTCGCAGACGTGCACGCCGAAGACGGCGCGAAATACCCGGAGATCAAAAAGTGCCTGCTGCATATTGTTGAGCAGGCCGAGAACGCGCGCCCGGAACTGATCGCGGTGCCGGGTGATATTTTCAACTCCTCAGAAGTCAAACTCGACAGCCGGGCGGCAAAACTGGTGTTCGCGGCGTTCTCCCGGCTGGCATCGGTTGCCCCGGTTGTCGTGAGTATCGGTACGCCAAGCCACGATGGCAAGGCAGCCGAGGTCCTGCAGCACATCCCGAACATCTACGTTGCCACAACCCCGCAGCAGTTTGACCTGCCGTGCGCCCTGGTGACCGCAATACCGGCGCCCACGAAGCAGTTCTTGCAGGGCACAGACACCGACATCGCGGCCGCAATGACGCAGATATTTATGGGCTTCGGCGCGGCCGCAGCCGATCGCGGCGACAAGCCGCACATCATGCTGGGCCACTGGAATGCGGAGGGCACCACAATCAACGGCCAGGATTACATCGGGCATGAAATCACAATCGGTTACGATGCCATGATGCTGGCCGACCCAGACATTGTTTGCCTCGGGCACATACACTGCCGGCAGCAAATACGAAGGATCGTTTTTTACCCCGGCGGCATATACCAGAAAAACTATGGCGAAATAGGCGACAAAGGGGCGTGGATTCACACGTTCAATGGAAGATCCTTGACCGGCAGCCGTTTTGAGCACACCCCGTGCCGTCGCCTGTTCGTTGACCGGCTGAATTGCTGTGACGGGATAGAGTCGCCAAAAACGGCCGGCTGCGATGGTTGCGAGGTCCGCTGCGAAATCACCTGCTGGCAAGATATGGCGGGCGCTATCAGCCAAGACCTGTACCGGAAAGTCTATTTCGACGCCGGAGCCGAGTCCGTTGAAGTCCGTCTGATCCGTGTTCCCCGGCAGACCGTGCGCAACGACCTTGTTCTGAAAGCCCATAGCCTGCGCGAGAAGCTCGTGGCCATGGCGGAGCTGCGCGGAGAGACGGTCCCGAGCGGCATCCTTTTAAAGGCCGACGCGCTGGAAGCGCACAGCGCCGACGAAATCATAAACAATATCACCGGGAGGGCAGCCCACAATGAAAATAAAGCAGCTTAAAGCAAGAGGTTTCTTGGGTTTCAAGCGCGGGCTCGGGCAGGATGAAGTCTGCTGCGACCTGTCGGGCCTGTCCGGGCTGGTGGCGATATGCGGCGAAAACGGCCGTGGTAAAACCACGTTTCTGGAACTGTTGACGCCCTTCCGTTCTTTTGCCAGCCGGTCCGGCGCACTGAAAAACCATGTGTTTCTGCGCGATTCTTTCAAGGAACTAACCTTCGACCATGCCGGGCATGAGTACCGCACGATGGTTAAGATTGATGCCGAGTCTGATAAATCAGAGGGCTTTATCTGGAGAGACGGCAAAAGCCTTGTTTCCGGTAAAGCCCGGGAATACGACAAAAAGATCGTTGAATTGTTCGGCAGCCCTGAGCTGTTTTTCTCAAGCGTGTTCTGCGCACAGAACAGCGCGAAACTGTCCGACATGACCGTCGGCGAGATCAAGGGGCTGTTTGCTGAGTTCCTGCAACTGGATAAGCTGGCAGGTTATGAGCAGGCCGCCAAGCAGGCCGGGCAGGCGGTTTTGACGCTGGCCGAAGCCAAGTCCCGCGAGATCGACCGGTTTTCTGGTTGCGCAGACATTGACGAAATTCAGCAGGAAATAGGCGAGCGCGAACTGCAGGCCGCCGCAAACACGGCGGAGATATCGCAGAACGCGCAGCTTCTCGCCGCAGCGCAGAGAGACCTTGCCGACGCGCAGAAGGCGGAAGCGCAGAACGCCGTTGTAATGGAAAAGGCGGCAGGGATTCGGCGCGAGACCAGTGCCTCGGTCGAGCGCTGGTGGCAGTACAAAAACGCAACAGAAAAAGCTCTGCAGGACATGCGCGCCCAGTGCGCGGCAGAAATGGCGCAACTTGAAAAGGTTCAGGCACTGGCCGGAGACAATACAGACTTTGACGCGCTGTCCGTTGAGAAATCGCGCATCCAGACCGAGCAGGCCGAGAGGGACAGGCAGTTGGCCGAGATCGACACGCGCCTGCATGACGTGAGCGTGGCGGTCCTCGAAACAGAAAAACAACTGAACGCCCAAAAGCAGATCATGCAGGCAGTCAAAAACGACACCGAGCATGCGCGCCTGACGGCCGAGGCCGAAGCCTGTAAACGCAGCATGGCGGTACTTGAGAAGCGCAGCGCGATATGTAACGACCCCACCTGCGAGCTGATCGCCGCAGCGGTCCATTCTGCAAAGCGGTTCGATGAACTGCAGGGCCTTATCGCTGAAATTGAGCACAAAAATGACGCTGTTTTCGACCAGGCAAAGGCCGAGGCCGAACGGCTGCAGGCAGTGCTCACGGAAAAAGAAAATGCCTATCTGGCAGCCAAGGCCGACAAGCAGGCCGCCGGTATGACTTCCTCGGCTGCTGTTCTGCGCTTGCGCGAGATCGACGTCCAGCTGGCGCGCCAGGCAGAAGTAGCTGCCGCCCGCGAGCGCGTATCCGGAATTGAAAAGCGGGTTGCCGAAATCAAGGCGGCTGGCATTGCGAAGCGGTCAGAACTCGAGCAGCGCGAAAAAACGCATAACGAGGAAATGACGCGACTGGATGAACTGGTGCAGGAAATTGAAGCACAGATCGACACGGCAGCGCCCGAGGGCGTACCTGCATCCCAGCGCCGGATCGAGACGCTGCAGACCGCGCAGTCTTTCGCACAGAAAAAAGCGGCAGACATCCAGGCGGCGCTGGCAACGGCGCGCGCGCGGCTGGAAAGTGCAAAGGCCGACATGGCCAAGGTTGACGCGCTCCGGGCCGAGCTTGAGGGTCTGAAAGCCGAGGCGGCAGAGTGGAAGTATTTGCAGGACGCATGCGGCAAGAACGGCCTGCAGGCGCTTGAGATCGACGGCACGGCCCCTGCCATCACCGAGTATGCAAACGCGATACTGCGGGCTACCTACGGCCCGGCTTTCTCGGTCCGCATCAGCACGCAGGACCCGGAGACCGGCAAGGAAACCTTCGACATTATTGTGATCGCCGACGACGGCACTGAGATCCTGCTGGAGAACCTGAGCGGCGGCCAGCGCGTTTGGATTCTCAAGGCGCTGCGCCTGGCCATGACGCTGATAAGCAAGGAGAAATCGGAGCACGACTTCCGGACCGCGTTTGGTGACGAAGAGGACGGGGCATTGGACAGCGAGAAGGCTCGCGCGTTCGTGGATATGTACCGGCAGTTTATGAAGTCTGGCGGCTTTGACGCCTTTTTCTACATCAGCCACCGGCCGGAGTGTGTTGCAATGGCCGACCACGTTATTGAACTGACTGAATCAGGAATAACTATTAACTGAGGAATGGAGGAAAGCAATGCCGACGAAAGCAGAGTACCAGCAGACAAACGACGAGCTCCGCAGCAAACTGGCGGCCTATGAGGCCCTTGGATCGCCTGAGTTTATCAAGGAGAAGCTGGACGTGGCAGAGGACGCGATCAACACCAACGCAATGATCAGGAAGCTGCTGGCTTAGGAGGGCCAGCCCCGGCGCCGGGGTGGGCGGCCCTTCTCCCCGCCTGCCCCGGTTGCTCCGGGTTTGAAATTAACAAAAATGAAAAAACTCTTTTTAGAAATCGACTCCTGCAATAACTGCCCATACTGCGACGGGTTCCGGTGTAATAACGGACGGGGCTTTTGGTTTGACGACGAACAGCGCATTATGCTGCATGAGGGACGGTTGCTGTGTCCTGGGCGCTGTGATCTGGAGGACGCATGAAGCGCAAACACCAGATTGACTTTGAGAATATCATGGACGGAATTATCGCGGGCTCGGGCGTGCGCAGGATTCTTGTCAACGCGACACCGGGCTCCGGCAAAAGCTCGATTCCGCTGATAGCCGGTAAGCTGATAGCGGCAAAACTGGCAGACAAGCTGTGCTGGATATGTCCGCGCACTGCGCTGCAGGACCAGGGCGCGCGGGCGTTTGTGGACCCGTTCTTCCGGAGGATGTTCGAGCATAAGCACAGCATCCGGACCTCAACGAACGAATACAACCCCTGTCGCGCAACAGACGGCTTCACGACTACCTATCAGGCGATCGGGGTTGACACTGCCCGGCTGGTCGCCCGCGAGATCAAAAGCCGCCGCTATATCGTTGTGCTGGACGAGTTCCACCACGTTGAGTATCGCGGAGTGTGGCATAGCGCCCTGGAAGAGATCATTCAGCACGCGGCCTTTGTCGTGCTCATGACCGGCACGCTTGAGCGCGGCGACGGTAAAAAGATCGCCTTTATCGACTACAAGCAGGAGTCAGGGCCTAGCGGCCCGATATGGCGGCCAGTGCTCGAAGCTCCCGGCATGGCAACCGTTACATACACCCGCACCGACGCGCTCAAAGAAAAAGCCGTAATCCCGCTGAAATTTATCACTTTAGACGGCCATGCGAAATGGCAGGATTCATCCGGAAACACTGTGCAGGTTGATAAACTGTCCCGCGCGTATGGCGACTATGCAGCCGCAGCGATTTACACCGCCCTGAATACCGAGTTTGCAGCCGACCTGATGAACGCAGCGCTGTCACACTGGCGGCAGTACAGGCTTGCACGCCCGC
The DNA here is from genome assembly GCA_903881505.1 of uncultured delta proteobacterium. Classification (GTDB taxonomy): domain Bacteria; phylum Desulfobacterota; class WTBG01; order CAIYCZ01; family CAIRTM01; genus CAIRTM01. The sequence continues at coordinate 28,336 of CAIRTM010000037.1, forward strand.
GCTCGCAGATGCTTGTTGTTTGTGCCGGCATCGAGGGCGCCCGCAGTATGCTCGATCAGCTGCACGGCCTGGGAGTCAATGCAGCCCTGGCAACGTCGCACGAGTCAACCGGGGCGCAGCAAAATATTAAAAAATTTAAGGCGGGCAAACACGACGTGCTCGTCACCATCGCCATGGCATACGAGGGCTTAGACGTGCCGGCTGTTACGCACATAGCCTGTTTGACTCACATACGATCAACGCCCTGGATTGAACAAATGGTTGCCCGCGCGGTCAGGATCGACCGGGCAGCCGGGCCGTATGAGAGCCAGTGCGGGTTTATATTCGCCCCGGATGATGTTCTTTTCCGGGAGATTATCGAGAAGATCAAGCGCGAGCAGGCCGCCTATGCTGTGCGTGGCGCGAAACAGGCAAGCATATTCGACGAAATGGGCGAGGGTAAAGGAGAAGGCGCGGGCAGTCGCGCCCCGTACGGCATTTCGCCCATAGGATCAGGCGCCGCGGGAGAGCGCGAGTCTTTTATCGGGCATGCGCTCCCGGTTGAGATCGAGACGCCGGACGACCAGGAGGACCGCCTGCGCGACGCCATTGAGGCGCATATCCGGCATTATTCTTTTCAGAACAGGTACAACCCGAAGCGGATCAACGCAGAGATATTTCAGCAGTACGGCAAGCCGCGAGCTCAAATGACAGTGCCCGAGCTTGAGGACGTGCAGGCCTGGATCAAAATCAAATACCCGCGCGATTACATCCGGGGAACCGGGATGCGGCGGGTGCCGACAAAGGCGGTAGCGTGGACATAAACCATCACAGGGAGAGTACCGACATGGAGACAGGAATACTTGTAAGCACAGTATCGGCAACAGTAATTTGCAAAGATACAGACACTGCCAGGGAATACACGCGGGAGCTCCTCGACACGGCACTCGATCGTGTGGGCGAGCCGATAACAATCAAAATTGAGCGCCGGGCGCTGGCAGATATCAAGCGGTTCCTGTCAGGCGATTCTGCAGAAAAGCCCACAACGGAACCGGCAAAGCCGAAAGCGCCCGCGGCGAAGGAGAAAAAGGCCACGGCAGATAAACCCGCCAAAAAGCCCGTGCCGAAGGCTGCGCCCGGCGGCAAGAGCAAAAAGCAGATTGTCCTTGAATGTCTTCAGGGCACCACGCAGGCCACGGCGATAACAGCCCCTTAAATCTGCAAACGCACAGAACTGACCATGTCCAGCGTCGGTCCCATCATGTGCAGCCTGAAAAACGACAAACTGGCCGCCAGCATCAAAGACGGCAAGCTGCTGCGCTGGTATGACTGCAGTTTTAATCTGCCGGGAAACACACCGAAAACGCAGCAGCCGGCGAAGCTGAAAAAACTTTCGATTCCGAAGGGCGAGCATATCTACTGCCGCATGAAAGACGGAGATATCACTGCAGCCAACTGCCTGCCGGATGATAGCCAAAGAAGCTGCCGCCAGTGCCCGCACGTTGATGCTGCATAACCGATAACGGCCCGTCCTGGGCGCTGCGCCCGAAAAATCTGTATGTTGTGTTGAGGGCGGGCCATTTTTTAAAAGGTGAACCTAAATGAGCGCACACATTCCGAAAATAGAGCGAAGGAACGGACACTGGCCTCCACCGCCACCGCCACCGCCAACGAGGTACATAAAAGAAGATTTCGGAATCAACCCATTTATGTTGATAGCGGCGGCTTTATTGGCAGTTATCGCGGCATTTATTTTTTAAACCCAGTTTTTTAAAAGAGGTGAACCATGGGAGTAAAAAGACTTAAAGCAAAAGAGGAACTGCGCTACAGGCCGAAATCGTCTGACTGTCAGTATTGCGGGATATGCAAGTTTTTCCTCAATGATAAGAATTTTAAAGGCAATGTCCTGTGCGACAAGGGCGCAGAACACCGCTGCAAAATGATCGGCTACGGCGGAAGATCATACCGGATCAACTATCACTATAAATGCGACGCTTTCGCGTACATGGAAAGGACGGCACCGTGAGCACAGTTATAACCGGCGCACAGGAGCGCGAGGAGTTCCGCAACCGAGTGATTCTTGCAATCAAGGTCATGGGTATCGAAACAAAGCCCTGCAGCCGGTGCGACGAACCGCTCATTTTTATGAAAACGCACACTGGCAAATGGCAGCCGGTAGATATGTATCTTGAGAGCCATTTAGCAAACTGCCCCGGCGCGGGCTCATTCAGGAGGGGATAATGAATAAGGTTATTTTAATCGGACGCCTTGGCGGCGATCCGGAAGTGCGCTTCAGCGCAAGCGGTACTGCAGTCTGCAATTTCAGCCTTGCAACCAGCCACAAATTCAAGGACAAGCAGGGCCAGCAGCAGGAGCAGACCGAATGGCACAAGCTCGTAGCCTTTGGTCGCACCGCTGAAGTCTGCGGCGAATACCTCAAAAAAGGCAGTCAGGCCGCGATTGAGGGCCGCTTGCAGACCCGTAAATGGCAGGATAAGGAAACCGGCGCGGACAGGTACAGCACCGAGATCATTGTCGAGCACCTTGAAATGCTCGGCAGCAGGCCGCAGCAGGGGCAGTCAAACCCGGCCGCTGATAACGTTAAAAACGCTTTTCCGGGCAGCTATGATGCACCGCCGATCCCGGACAGCGACATTCCCTTTTAAACAAGGAGTAACCCATGAAAAAACTTATTGTAACGCTGGCATTTCTGGTAATAGCGACAGCCGCAACCGCGGGACCGACCGAGACGGTTGCTATCTCAGTTATCGCCCATGGGCAGGAATACTCCCACGTTCAGAACGTCCGGGAGATCCCCAGGGGAAAACTTTATTTCGAGGAACTTATCTGCGGCATTGACGGCTATACCGTTGTCGAGCGCACTGTGACTGCGCCCTGGCAGATCGTCAGAACAAGGGTGATAGACAATAACGTAGAGCCGAAGGCCAAGTCGTGGAGGCCTTTATAATGGCAGACATCTACAAAATGAAGCTGCACGATGTTATTCGCACAGACAGCCTCTATGAGGTGTTACGGGTTCCGGGAGGATTTATCTATACAGCATTATCTGCTGACAGGATACCAGTTCCTACTGCATCCGTGTTCGTTCCCATGAACAGCGAGTTTCGCCGGAGCGAGAGCGCTTGAAAATGTCGAACGCCCATGCTATAGAACTTGACCTGCTGACGCCCGGCGAAGTTGCCGGGCTGCTCAGGATGTCGCTCCCGTGGGTGTATAAGCACAAGTATGCCCTGGGCGCGGTGGACCTGTTTGGCAGTGTGCGCTTTTCAAGGGCAGTTGTAGAGGGCATATTACATGACAATTTGCAGGCGGCCCGGCGGGTATCAGTACGATTTCAGGCTGAACGGAAAGAGATACACGTCCCGGCTGTTCGACGCGCGCCGGGAGTGCCGGGCGGCCGAGCAGTCAAAAAGGGCCGAGCTCAGACGGCCCCGCTCACAGCCGACAGACATAACCTTTTACGCTCTGTGTCTTGAATGCCTGGACTATGCGCAGGCGTGGAATGCTCCCCGTGTTTATCTCAACAAAAAGGCTACTCTCGGCAAGGTGTTGCGCATGACAGGCTGGACACATACCGCAGCAGCAGACATCACACGTGCAGACTGTGAGTCCTACCTCATGGCCCTGCAGGCTGAAAACCTCAAGGCCAGCACGATCAACGACCACCGCAAAACCATCAGGGGCGTATTCCAGTTCGGGCTCGACCGGGAACTGCTGGCCGAAAACCCATGCTCGAAGGTTGCCAAAATGCCCCAGCAGCGCCGGGCAGATCTGTACATACCGACCGCGGTAGAGGTAAAAGCCGTGATTTTGGCAGCACCGCTACAGCGCAAAAGCAGATACATGCTGCAGGCCGCTCTGGCCGCCCGCCCGGGTGAGGTTGACAATCTCGAATGGACTGACGTTGATTTTAAGCGCGGAGAGGTACGACTTTGGACGCGCAAGACTTCAGGCGGCCATGAGAAAAGCCGCATGGTCCCGATGAACGAAACGGCCAGGGCGCTTCTCCTGGACGCACAGGGCAAGAGATCGGACGGCAGCCCCTATGTGTACCCCTGCCCGGCAACCGGCAAACCGTATCAGGACCGGCACGGATTTAAGGCCGACTGCATACAGGCTGGCGTGCAGCCATTCCACCGGCATGCGCTCCGGCATTTTTCGGCCAGCCTGATCATTGACGCCGGAGCCAGTCTCAAAGAAGTCCAGGAGATCCTCGGGCATGCCGACGCCCGGACCACAGAAATTTACATCCACAACCTCAAGCGGGGAAGGGAAGCGCGCCGGGATATCATGCGGGCGCTGGATATGGACAATCCTATACGTGAATCTATACGTGACTTTTCTGAAAAACAATAGAATATATGCACTATAGCGACAATATGGACACAGCAAAAGGCAAGGTAAAACGCTAAGTTGTTGAAATGGCATGTTTTGTGCTTTTTGGCTTCACCATCTTGAGGGGGTGGCGGGGAGACCCGTGGGGGTTCGAGTCCCCCCTTCGGCAAGCCTTGAAAAACCTACACTTTTACCCAGCGGCCAGAAACGGCCGCTTTTTTTATGCGTGAATTTATGCGTGAATTTGCCCCTGTACCGTTTCGCGGCCAGTTGGGTAGCCGTGAAGGCGAAATCGTGGCTCTGGCATGGCAATGCGGCCTCCTGGGCGCGATTTTTATGCACAGAAAAGCCCCGCAGTTGATGGGAACTGCGGGGCTCCTGCTGCTGCCGTGCGCCCGGGTATGGGTTGTCGCACGCGGCCAGCCAGCAAAACTATGGTGTTGCCGCCTTTTTCGCCATCGCTCCGGCTGCGGTTCCGATCAGCGCTCCAAGCTGTTCAAGCCCTGCCGCCTCATTTGATTTTTTATTAAGCCCGACTTCAACCCCTTCCGGGGTTTTTACCGTTAACCCCTCGATATCCTGTTTGTCAAAAATAGGCCGGATGCTGGTCACTGTTGCACCACCGTACTCAATTTTGAGTACAGAGCAGGCCGAGAGGCATAGGCAAAGAAGCATAGCTATTACGATTGCATGGGCGGAGCGCATAGTATTTTCCTTTCTGCTGATGGTTTTGTAGCCCCTTCGGAGAACAGGTCAACGCCGATATGACAATACTTAGGGCGGATATTCTGGATGCACAGCGGGATAAGCCGCCGCCACCATGATGATTTTTTCAGGTATGCGAGATCCTCGCGGTAGATCGTTTCTAGGAAATCATTGACAACCGGGAGCCATTTGATATCAAGAACACCGTCGCGGAATAACTTAAAAAAACCATCATGGATGAAAAACGAGCGCTTAAAAGCCTCGCTGTCAATGACTCCTGTCGCGCCATCAGAGGGGAAAAACCTCGATAGGGTTATCGTACCATCAGGCTCTACGCGCACCATGCCGTCGATAGATTCAGCAGCGCATTCAGGTTTTACCGGTGTCTGCTCGCTGAATTTGTGCCACACCATATACTTTACGTTTTTTATATAATACAGGTGGTTCATGTGTTTCCTATTGCTTATCTTTCGACCGTTGTGAAAGATACCCGGCGCTGAACACGATTACCGCTATGCCCAGCTCCATCCAGTCTGTGCAGTTCGGCGGACAGACCGCTTGCACCTGTGGCTTGATAGCCAAGAGCAGGGCGGCAAGGTAGCACAGCCACTGTGCCCATCGACGTTTTGATTTTATGCCCTTGTCGGCCACGGTCCTATTCCCCCCTGATCGCTGTCAAAATCTGTTCGGTGTGCTGGTCAAGCTTAGTCTCCAGCTTATCCATGCGGGCGCTGTAGGCGGTCATCTGCGAGTTGATGTAGGCATGCTGGGCCTCGCACAGCTTGCGGGTCTGGTAGTCCATGCCGAGCTGCTGCGCGATACCTGATATGCGCCCGTGCAGTTGCGAGGCTGTATCGTTAACCCGCGTGTTTGTTGATTTTAGCTCGTTTACAATTTCCTTGACCATCGTGCGGCAGGTCATAAGCACGAACAGCGAGACAATCAGGGCGCTGGCCCCCAGCATAGAATCAACGTATTTCAGGATTGCGGTCAGCAGGTTCATCTCCATCTCAGTCCCTTTCAGTTCACGCAGTACCGTTTAACGTTTTTTGTGTACTCCTCAACCGTGCCCTTGCCGTATATCGTGTTGTAGTATTTTTTCCAGTAAGCAGCCTGCCCTGAGAGGTCGGCCGGGATCGGGGCCGGCACTTTCAGGTATCGCATGCGGCAGCAGGCAATGGAGTAATCCAGTCGGTACTCAAGCGCCCACGGGATAGGCTCGTCATCACGGTAGCCCTTGAGCCATTCACGGAAATCGGCTGGCAGCGAATCCTCAATCCATTGCGCGGTTTTCGGTTCAATCTGGAATATGCCTTTTGCCGGCCCGACAATCTGCTCGATATAGGTCCCGAAATGGCTCTCCTGTGCGGCTGTTCCGAGCAGTAGATTAATAGCAGCTTCACCGTTAACCGGGCGCGGGGCAGTCGCCAGAACGTCCGTTATCGCTTCTCGGAGCTGCTTATAATTAATCATCCCTTCACCCCCGCCCACACGCGCAGGCCGCGCGCGTCTATGTCGCAACAGGTTGTTTCGAGCTTGCCGCACTCTTCAAAAATCACGTTCAGCCGGTCAAGCATGGGCTGTGACTGCTCGTGCGAAAGTACCCCGCAATGCACAAGCGCACGCACGTCCATCAGCAATCGTTCAGCATGTCTGCCGATAGGCGTGGTGGCGTTACGGATCAGGCCATCAACTTCACGGGTGCAAGCGGCACAGGCACTCATGACAGGATAACCCCCCCGTTGAGTTCTGCCAGTATCATCGGCATGATGTAGTTGTAGATTGCCGTTGAATACGGCGGTATGGCATGGCATACATTGGTAGTGCGATCTTCTGCGGCAACGTTATTGTAAGTCCAATCCCAAACGTCAATATATGTTCCGATGCGTTCAATCTCTGCTTTGATTCCCGTGTGGAGTTTGGCAAGGTCGGTGCGCCATCCGTCATACATTGCCCCTACCTCGTCAAAGTAGTTGATTGACAGGTAGATTATCTTGTGCTTTCGAGCCAAGGCTTTGATTGCGCCAAGATAATATGCAATCTGGTCAGCACCCGTTCCGCC
>CAIRTM010000038.1 GCA_903881505.1 uncultured delta proteobacterium
GCTGCCGCGGGCGGATTGTCCTTCATCAATGTCGCCAGCAGATTGAAATATTCATCGGCGCTGAGACTGTTGACCTGTTCGCGCACCGCCGTTTTCATGTCAATCTTCGGGTCAACCTTGCCGGGCGGCGGCGCGTACGGCTTGCCGTAGGCGCTCAGCGGGACGAGAGAGATTTCGTCCTGCAGCTTGTGGACGGCAGCGTAATCTTCAGGCGTGCCGGTGCAGTAAATGCGACCCAGCAGCCATACGATCGCGGTGGGCGACTTGTATTCCGTCACGCCCGCCGGCAGCGCGCCCTTCCAGCCCGGGCCGGTGATGGCATAGGTTTGCGCGCCGGTGCCGGTCGTGCGCTTGCCGGGCACCTGAAACACGTCGGTCCAGCCGTCGAGCATCGGAAAAAGATAATAGCGGCCCCGGGCATCCGGCAGGCTCAGCACCCACGGCTCACGTCCCACGTCGACCCACGCCGTCGTGTACAGGGTGTCGGCATTCGGGGCGGTCACATCGCGAAACTCGGCTGTCGGGTATTCCCGCATGCGGACGAATTGTCCCATCGGCGCACGGGTTCCCTCAGGCTTCTCTACATTGGTCATCACCCTGCGCGTCATCTCCATGGTGACGAGCGGATACCCGTAGATGTAGGCTTCCACGGCCGCAGGCAGCGCCTGGAAGGCGTTTTCCCCGGCATGGCCGATAGTGGTGGCCGCAAGCAGAATGACTGTCAGCGCAGATGGTAACAGCATGCGTTTCATAGTTCTTTTCTCCTTTCAGCTTTGAATGTTCAGTCCCGACCGATCGGGCATTTTAAACCCGAAGCAGCTATTCGCTCACCCTGTTGCTGCGCTGCCTCGGGTCGGGCGTTTATTATGCCGAATACGTCCGCTCAAAAGCAGCGGCTATACAACTGTTTCTCGACTGTCATCCAAACGCACCGCCAGCGGCGCGTCTATCGCCTTCATAACATAGGATACCGGCAGGCCGTTTTCAAGCAGCTGCGTCATCACCTGCAGGTATTTGCGTATGTGGAGAAAAAAGTTTTTATAGCCGTCGCACAGGTAATGCAGGCCCGGCTCTCCGTTCCATGTCCGCGCGAAGCGGTGCTTGGGGCAGCCCCCGCGGCAGGCGGCAAGCACCTCGCACTGCCTGCAGAGAGACGGCAGGGCTGTTTCCTTGGCAATTCCGCATCCCTGCCGCAGCGATTTTTCAACCATGCCCCCGAGATCGTCGGCCGTGATGCTGCCGAGCCTGTAGTCCGGGTAGACATAGTGGTCGCAGGAATACACATCGCCGTTGTGCTCAAGCACCATCGAGCGGCCGCACTGCTGCGCGTGAATGCACACGGGCGAGGGGTTGCCGATCCAGGCATTGAGCGCCCACTCGAAATTCATGACGAACGTTTTACCGACGTCTTTGCGCACCCACTGTTCGTAGACATCGATCAGAAAATCGCCATACTCATGCGGATCAACCGACCACGGCGCAAGGCCGGCCTGCTCGTCTGTGCCCGTCAGCGCAGCAGGCGATGCCAGCCGCAAGCCGTGCTGTTTACTGCGCGCATCGGCCATGCGCTCGACTATGGGCGTGAACTGGATGAACTCGACGCCTTCATGCTTAAAAAAATTATAGACCGGCAGCGGCTTTTTGGCCGTCTCGCGGGCCACGCAGGCCATCACGTTGTACTCTACGCCGTGCTTCTGTAAAAGCTTCAGCCCCCGGAACGCTTCGGCGAAGCTGCCCCTGCCGTCCCGTCGGCGGCGGTATCGGTCGTGAATATGCTTCGGGCCGTCGAGGCTCAGGCCGACGAGGAAATTGTTTTTTTTCAGGAATGCGCACCATGCATCGGTCAGCAGGGTGCCGTTGGTCTGCAGGCTGTTGGTGATCGTCTTGCGCCCTGCAAAGGGCTTTTGCAGCTGCACGACTTTTTTGAAGAAATCAAGGCCCAGCAGGGTGGGCTCGCCGCCCTGCCACACGAACTCCACCACCGGCGTAGGCTGGGAGGTTATGTATTTCGTAATGTAGGCGCCGAGCACCGCATCGCTCATGCGAAATTTTTCACCGGCGCCGAACAGGGCCTTCTTCTCAAGATAAAAGCAGTACTCGCAGTCAAGGTTGCAGGCCGGCCCGGCAGGCTTGGCAAGCAGATGCAGCCCCTGGCACGATCCCGATGCTTTTTGTGCTTCATCTGCCATAGGCTGTTCCATTGTGCCGGATATGCGGAAGAGGCGTTTACATCTCCAATATAATTTTTTCAGCCGCAAGTCAAATTATCGCTGACCGACAGTATCTGCGGGTGGAAAATGACCCGGCATATGGCGATATCGTGTGACGTGAGGTGGTTTTGGGCAGGCCCGCAGGCGGAGATCAGTTCAACAAACGGCTGAAAAAGAGCGAACAGGGCA